>NZ_RHJR01000009.1:0-280607 GCF_004212325.1 Escherichia sp. E13S3 | reverse complement strand
TCAAGCATTTTTTTGCTTTTCTCTGCCGGAATTCTCAGGAGAATCCCGCTGACCCGGCGGCGTGTTTGCCGTTGTTCCGTGTCAGTGGTGGCGCATTATAGGGAGTTATTCTGAGCTGACAAGAGGAAATTTAAAATAATTTTCCGAATGCGCGTTTTTTCAGCAAAACACCTGTAAGCGTGCCATAAAACAAGCAATTTGCCGTTTTTGCAACCGCAATCACACTTCCAGGTGGCATACTAAAGAGGAATAAAAAGAAAAAGGAAGATAAGTAATGCCTTTAAGCGCACAACAGTTAGCTGCACAGAAAAACCTTTCATATGTTCTGGCTGAGAAGCTGGCACAACGAATCTTAAAAGGTGAATACGCACCTGGCACCATTTTGCCGGGTGAAATTGAACTGGGTGAGCAATTTGGTGTGAGTCGTACTGCGGTACGCGAAGCGGTCAAGACGTTAACGGCAAAGGGGATGGTTTTACCGCGTCCACGAATTGGTACTCGGGTCATGCCACAATCCAACTGGAACTTTCTTGATCAGGAATTACTCACCTGGTGGATGACAGAAGAGAACTTTCATCAGGTCATTGATCACTTTTTGGTTATGCGTATCTGTCTGGAGCCGCAAGCCTGTTTACTGGCTGCAACGGTAGGAACAGCAGAACAGAAGGCGCATCTCAACACGCTAATGGCCGAAATGGTCGCATTAAAAGATAACTTTCGCCGAGAACGTTGGGTTGAGGTCGATATGGCCTGGCATGAGCACATCTATGAAATGAGCGCCAATCCGTTTTTGACCTCTTTCGCTTCGCTATTCCATTCGGTTTATCACACTTACTTCACGTCAATAACCAGTGACACAGTGATAAAGCTGGATCTGCACCAGGCGATCGTCGATGCGATTATCCAAAGCGATGGCAACGCGGCATTTAAAGCTTGTCAGGCGCTACTACACACTCCGGATAAGTGATAATAACCAGACAAAGGGACATTGAATGAGCGAGAAAAAGAAGCGCAGTATGGCGGGTTTGCCATGGATTGCGGCGATGGCTTTCTTCATGCAGGCACTTGATGCCACCATCCTGAATACAGCCCTACCCGATATCGCTCATAGTCTTAATCGCTCCCCCCTCGCTATGCAATCGGCCATCATCAGTTACACGCTGACGGTGGCGATGCTTATTCCGGTCAGCGGATGGCTGGCCGATCGCTTCGGCACACGCCGCGTTTTCACCATTGCCGTTAGCTTGTTCACGTTGGGTTCTCTGGCCTGCGCACTCTCAAACTCGCTGCCACAACTGGTTGTCTTCCGTGTTATTCAGGGGATAGGCGGCGCAATGATGATGCCGGTCGCTCGCCTGGCGTTACTGCGCGCATACCCACGCAATGAACTCCTCCCGGTACTGAATTTTGTCGCCATGCCGGGTCTGGTAGGGCCGATTTTAGGGCCCGTTCTTGGGGGCATGTTAGTCACGTGGGCAACATGGCACTGGATCTTTTTAATCAATATTCCCATTGGTATTGCGGGCCTTCTTTACGCTCGCAAACATATGCCCAACTTCACCACAGCACGTCGAAAATTTGATATCACTGGTTTCTTACTGTTTGGTCTTAGCCTTGTGCTCTTCTCAAGTGGAATAGAGCTGTTTGGTGAGAAAATTGTTGAAACCTGGATTGCCTTGACGGTCATTGTGGCCAGCATAGTGTTACTGCTTCTCTATATTCTCCATGCGCGACGAACGCCAAACCCATTAATTTCATTAAACTTATTTAAAACCCGCACTTTCTCGATCGGTATCGTAGGCAATATTGCAACCCGTCTGGGGACCGGCTGTGTACCGTTCCTTATGCCATTGATGTTACAGGTAGGATTTGGTTATCAGGCGTTTATTGCCGGCTGCATGATGGCACCGATAGCGTTAGGCTCCATTATTGCGAAATCGATGGTTACGCAGGTTTTACGGCGTCTGGGCTATCGCCATACGTTAGTGGGAATTACGGTGATTATTGGTTTGATGATCGCCCAGTTATCATTGCAATCTCCGGCAATGGCGATCTGGATGCTAATTTTGCCGTTGTTTATTTTAGGGATGGCGATGTCAACGCAATTTACCGCGATGAATACCATAACACTTGCCGATCTGACCGATGACAACGCCAGCAGTGGTAACAGCGTCCTGGCGGTCACGCAACAGTTGTCGATCAGTTTAGGTGTAGCCGTTAGCGCAGCCGTTCTTCGCGTTTACGAAGGGATGGAAGGTACGACGATTGTTGAACAATTCCACTATACGTTTATTACGATGGGGATTATTACGGTTGCTTCAGCAGCGATGTTCATGCTCCTGAAGGCAACTGATGGTAATAATTTGATTAAACGCCAGCAAAAATCTAAGCCGAGCCGCGCGCCATCAGAATCGGAGTAAGTTGTAATCGTTGTTGCTGTAAGGTTGGCTGCGCCATTCGATGGATGAGTACATCAATCGCCAGCTCTCCCAATTCATCTTTCGGTTGATGGATAGTGGTGAGCGGTGGCGTCATATAACGTGCCAGTTCAATATCGTCATAACCAATCACCGCGATATCCTGCGGGACATGCAATCCAGCCTGGTACAACGCCTGGTAAACACCCACTGCCATTGCGTCATTTCCGGTAAAGACCGCCTGAGGACGCAGCGAATGTGATAACAGCTGTCGCATAGCGTCAAACCCGCCGTTAAATTCAAAATCGCCAGTCACTTCATAACCATCAGGAATGTCGAGGCCAGCACGTTTCATCGCCGCCCGATAACCTTCCAGTCGCAAACGTGCAGGCGTTTTATCCAGAGGTCCGGTAATACAGGCGATACGAGTATGACCTTTGTCGATCAGATATTGCGTCGCTAAATCTCCGCCCAGCAACGAGTTATCCTGAATGAGATCGCTGTCGCCATCGAACGGCGCCCAGTCCATCATCACGGTTGGCACTGTCGGATAACGTTGCATGATTTCACGCGAAGGCTGATGCGTTTCGGTGCACAGTAACAGCAAGCCATCAACACGCTTTTGCATCAACGTTTCCAGATTACGATTCATTCGCTGCTCATCGCCTTCGGTATTACAAAGGACAAGACTATAGCCGCGTTCGAAGCAACTGCGTTCAACACCACGCACCAGTTCAGAATAGAAAGGATTAGTACTGGCGGTGATCAACATGCCAATGGTATGTGTTTGATTAAGCTTGAGACTACGCGCCAGAGCTGATGGCGCGTAATTGAGTTCTTTAATCGCCGCTTCAACTTTGGCGGTAATCGCTTCACTGACGAAGCGATCTTTATTGATGACGTGAGAAACTGTTGAGGTAGAAACGCCCGCCAGGCGGGCAACATCTTTCATTGTAGCCAAACGTCACCTCTGCCTGTCTAAAAATGCGTCGATCTCTTCACGCCACGGTACGGAAGGTTGTGCGCCTTTACGTGTTACGGCAATCGCAGCTGCGGCATGGGCAAAACGAATCGCCTCTGGCAATGGTTTTTCTTCCAGCAACGCCGTGATTAACGCACCGTTAAAGGTATCTCCGGCAGCAATGGTATCGACAGCCTGCACCCGGAATCCAGGAACGCGCTGACCTTCACCATTCACGCTAGCCCATACACCACGACTTCCTAAAGTAATCAGTACAGTACGGATACCTTTTTCATGCAGTACCTGCGCCGCCTTCGCTGCATCTTCATCACTTTCAACACGAATACCGGTGAGCTTTTCTGCTTCCGTTTCGTTTGGCGTAATAATGTCCACCAGCGCCAACAGTTCGTCAGGAAGTTCGCGAGCCGGAGCCGGGTTAAGCGCAACGATAGTCTTATTTTGATGGGCGATTTTCGCCGCTGCCATCACACTTTCGAGTGGTGATTCCAGCTGCATTAATAATGCTGAGGCATTCGCAATACGCTCGCGTTGTGCTTCTACCAGCACAGGGGAAAGGGCAGCGTTAGCGCCGGAGTGAATACCGATGACGTTCTCGCCTTCACTATTAACAAAAATCAGCGCCACACCTGTTGATTCGCCTTTGATCACACTGACCGGAGAAATATCAATGTTATCAGTAGCGAGCTGCTGACGTACGCTCTCGCCAATACTGTCATCGCCCGTGCAGGCTATAAACGAGATATTCGCGCCGCTACGCCCTGCTGCCACCGCCTGATTCGCGCCTTTGCCGCCAAATGCGACTTGATAGTGGTTACCGGTTACGGTTTCGCCTGGAGTAGGAAAAGATTGAAGATTAAGGATATGGTCAGCATTAATGCTGCCAAGAACAACGAGGCTGCCTGCGTTTTGCATATTCGGGATGTCCATAAAATGCGCCACCGGGTTAGGGCGGCGCGTGCCCTGCTTTTCTTTATATTACACGTTCATCTGTCGATGACGTATTGATGCCACTATCAGGTTATAAAACCTGACTAAGACTACTGCTTAACAACCAGTTTCAGATCAACCGGATATTTCGCCTGAACTTTTTCGCCTTTCAGAACTTTGTCCGCGGTTTCGACACCTTTCGCGCCAATCTGATCGGGTAACTGAGCGATAGTCGCTGCCAGTTTGCCATCATTTACTGCTTTTTCGCCATCAGGTGTACCGTCAAATCCGACGACCATCACATCCGATTTACCAGCAGTTTGCAGCGCACGCAGTGCGCCCAGCGCCATTTCATCGTTCTGCGCAAACACTGCCTGCACATCCGGATGAGCGGTCAACAGGTTCTGCATTACGTTCAAACCTTTGGTACGGTCGAAGTCTGCCGGCTGGCTGGCAAGGACGTTAAATTTGTGAGCAGCAACAGCCTGCTGGAAGCCTTCGCCACGTTCACGGGCTGCGGATGTACCGGCAATGCCTTGCAGCTCGATAACTTTGGCACCTTCGCCCGCTTTCTTCGCGATGTAATCACCGGCGATTTTGCCGCCCAGTACGTTATCAGAAGCAATGTGGCTCACCACTTCGCCTTTCGTGGCCTGACGGTCAAGGGTGATAACCGGGATGTTCGCCTGGTTTGCCATCTTCACGGCGTTCCCCACCGCATCGGAGTCAGTCGGGTTAATCAGCAGAATTTTGGTGCCGCGAACGGTTAAGTCCTGCACGTTCGCCAGCTCTTTCGCCGGGTTGTTCTGGGAGTCCAGCACCACCAGGTTATAGCCGAGTTTATCCGCCTCTTTCTGCGCGCCATCTTTCAGCGATACAAAGAACGGGTTATTGAGTGTGGAAACCACCAGCGCAATGGTGTCTTTTGCCATTGCATTCGCACTAACGGTGGCGCTTAGCGCAACAGCAGAAACCAGGGTAGCCAGTTTTTTCATGTTCATATTCAAGATGTCCTGTAGTCGTTATTACTGCTTTTTGTTGTCTACCAGCACCGCCAGCAAAATCACCACAGCTTTGACGATCATCTGGTAATAGGAGGAAACACCTAACAAATTCAATCCATTATTAAGGAAGCCAAGAATTAATGCGCCGATCAACGTCCCAACAATGCGACCTTTTCCGCCCGCCAGGCTCGTACCGCCCAGAACCACTGCCGCAATAGCATCCAGCTCATAGCCAGTCCCCGCCGTGGGTTGTGCAGAGGAGAGACGCGCCACTTCAATGATCCCGGCCAGCGATGCCAGCAGACCACAAAGAGAATAGACGATGATTTTGATTTTATTGACGTTGATACCAGAAAGACGCGTTGCCGCTTCGTTGCCGCCCAGCGCATAGATGTAACGCCCCAGACGCGTGTGATGCAGCATGTACCAGGCCGCGAGGAAGACAATCCCCATGATCCAGACTGGCGTCGGTACGCCCAGCGGACGACCAATACCAAACCAGCCAAACAGATCGGCGTTCTCAGTAAAGCCGGTATTCACTGGGCTTCCGTTGGTATAAACCATGGTCACGCCGCGCAGTAAAAGCATCATAACCAGCGTAGCGATAAACGCCTGGACGCGACCTTTCGCTACAATCACCCCGGTTACCGCGCCAATTGCGGCACCTAATGCCAGTGCGGCAGCGACAGCCACCAGCGCATTGACTTCAATGCCGATGATAGACGCAGCAACTGCGCCAGTCAGCGCCAGCAGAGAACCGACGGACAGGTCGATGCCCGACGTCAGGATCACCAGCGTCATCCCGACCGCCATAATGGCGTTCACTGAGGTTTGCTGGAGAATATTGAATAAGTTATTGATGGTGAAAAAGTTCGGGCTTAACGTCGAGACAATCGCGATCAGCACCAGCAGAGCGATAAGCGATTTCTGCTCCATCAGCCACGCTTTCGTGAAATAACGGCGACCAGAGACAGTCTGGGTTGTCATTTTTTTACTCCTGATTCACGCGATTAAGCTTGCCCACAGCGGCAGCCATTAACACTTCCTGGGTGGCTTGCTCACGAGTAAATTCCCCGCTGAGATGCCCTTCATGCATGACGATGATGCGATCGCTCATGCCTAATACTTCTGGCATCTCTGATGACACCAGAATGATGCTCAAGCCATCGGCTTTGAACTGGTTAATCAGTTGATAGATCTCTTTTTTCGCGCCGACATCTACACCACGGGTAGGTTCATCAAGGATAAGTACTTTCGGGCGCGTCATCAGACCGCGGGCAATCGCCACTTTTTGCTGATTGCCACCGGAGAGCAGGCCAATTGCCTGTTCCATTGACGGCGTTTTCACATTGAACAGGCGAATAAAATCACTCACAGCCTGTTGTTCATCGGCATGCTTCAAACTGCCGCCAGTACGGCTGAAGTAGCGCAGCGCAGTCAGCGACATATTTTCTTTTACTGACATGCCCAAGACTAAACCGTCGCGTTTACGGTCTTCAGAGATATACACAATGCCGTTTGCCAGGCCATCCTGCGGTGAACGAGTAATAACTTCATGCCCATCCAGCGTGACATAACCGCTGGTGCGCGGCAGTGCGCCATAGAGCACTTTCATCAATTCGGTACGCCCCGCGCCCATCAAACCAGAGACGCCAAGGATTTCGCCATTGCGTAGGGTAAAAGAGACGTTGTTAACACCAGGTCCGCAGAGATTATCGACTTTCAGGCGGATATCTCCCGGCGCTTTGTCCAGGTGTGGATACTGCTCTTCCAGCTTGCGGCCCACCATCATCTCAATCAGCGAATCTTCGGTCAGTGATGCCACTTCACGCTCGGCAATAAATTGCCCGTCACGAAAAACGGTAACGTCATCGCAAATCTCGAAGATTTCTTTCATACGGTGGGAAATATAGACAATGCCGCGCCCTTGCGATTTCAGCTCGCGGATGACGCGGAACAGGGATTCGGTTTCGGTATCAGTCAGCGCATCAGTCGGTTCATCCATAATGATGACTTTCGACTCAAAGCTCAGCACTTTGGCGATTTCAACCATTTGCTGGTCACCGATGGAAAGATCGCCCACCAGCTTGTCGCTTTTAAAGCGCAGGTTAAGTTTAGCCAGCAATTTATCCGCTTCGGCATACATGGTTTTCCAGTCAATTTTGCCAAAGCGATTAACAAACTCACGGCCGAGGAAAATGTTTTCGGCAATGGTCAACTGCGGGATCAGGTTCAGCTCCTGGTGGATAATCCCAATCCCGGCTTCCTGGGAAGATTTCGGCCCGGTAAATGTCGTTTCTTTCCCCAGCCATAAAAGCGTACCGGCATCGCGAGTATAGATACCGGTAAGCACTTTCATCATGGTGGATTTACCCGCGCCGTTTTCGCCTACCAGCGCCATCACGCGGCCCGGATAGACATTTAACGCGGCGCCCGAGAGGGCTTTTACGCCCGGAAAGGCTTTATCAATGCCTTTAAGCTGTAGTAATGCTTCCATGACGACCTCAGAACGTCACGCCAGCACAGAGAATGATATTCGCATACGGAGAACATTCTCCGCTGCGAATTACCGCCTGACTTTCTGCGGTTAGTTGTTTGAATTGTTCATGCGTGGTGTAACGAATTTCAATGGTATTTCCCTGGTGTTGTTGCAGCTGCTCAAGGTGAGTGAGCAACGTTTCGTGGAGTTGCGGATTATGTTGTTTGATCTCTTCCGCGATAATGGCTGCCTCAACCTGCATTTCACTCGTAACAACTCCCAGTACCTGCATAAAAGAAGGTACGCCCTGGGTTAATGCCACATCGATACGCGTTGTACTTTTTGGGATGGGTAAACCCGCATCACACACCACCAGCGTATCGGTATGCCCCAGACGGGAGATCACCGACGAAATATCAGAATTAAGAACGGTGCCTTTTTTCATTTTTTTCTCCATCAGCGAAACGTTTCGCTGACCAGCAGTTTAATCCTGACTGAACAGAGAAAACCATCGCAACGTTACTGAAATGTGATCAACATCGAAACGTTTTACATCGTGATTAAGCATGAAAAACAAAAACGCCCCCTTTATGGAGAAAGGAGGCGTCTGGCGTTAGATTTCGACCTGAGTACCCAGTTCAATAACCCGGTTTGGTGGGATTTCAAACTGATCTGGTGCACGCAGTGCATTACGCTGCAACAGCAAGTACAGTTTGCCACGCAAACGTAAGTACCACGGGCGTTTGCCGAGGATCAACGACTCATGGGACATAAAGAAGGAGGTTTCCATCATCCGGCAACTTAACCCTTCCAGGCCACAGCGGTGGAAAACTTCTTCCACGTTTGGCGTTTCTCGCCAGCCGTAACTTGCCACCACGCGCCAGAAAGTGGGCGACAGTTGTTCAATCTGTACCCGACGGACGTTATGGACATATGGCGCGTCTTCGGTACGCAGAGTTAACAGAATCACCCGCTCATGCAATACCTTGTTATGTTTCAGGTTATGCATCAGCGCAAAGGGAATGACGTTGATTGCACGCGACATATACACCGCGGTTCCGGGAACGCGAACAGGCGGTGATTTCTCCAGCGAAGCAATCATCGCTTCCAGAGAATTACCATGTTCATGCATCCGTCGCAGCAGGCGGAAACGCTCGCTCTTCCAGGTGGTCATCACGATAAACATCACCGTACCGAGGCTCAATGGCAACCAGCCGCCGGAGAGCAGTTTATCGAGGTTAGCGGTGAACAATGGAATATCGACACAAAGGAAGGCTATCAGGATCAGCGCAACAAAATACTTATTCCAGTGCCAGTTCTGACGCGCCACGGTAGTCGAAAGAATAGACGTCAGCACCATGGTTCCGGTTACCGCAATCCCATACGCCGCCGCCAGGTTACTGGAGTGCTCAAAGCTGACAATCACAATCACGACCGCGACATAGAGCATCCAGTTCACAAACGGAATATAGATTTGCCCTGACTCCATTTCGGAGGTGTGAATAATGCGCATCGGCGAAAGATATCCCAGACGTACCGCCTGACGCGTCAATGAGAAAACGCCAGAGATAACTGCCTGCGAGGCAATCACCGTTGCCAGTGCAGCGATGATCAGCAGCGGGATCAGCGCCCAATCCGGTGCTAACAGGAAGAACGGGTTCTTAATCGCTTCCGGGTTCTTTAACAACAGCGCTCCCTGGCCGAAGTAATTAAGGGTTAAGGAAGGCAAGACGACAGTGAACCACGCCAGGCGAATCGGGAACTTACCAAAATGCCCCATATCGGCATACAGCGCCTCGACTCCGGTAATCGACAGCACCACCGCCCCTAATGCAATAAAAGAAACCGTTTTGTATTCAAGGAAGAAATGCACCGCCCACATCGGATTCAGTGCATGCAGCACTTCCGGGTTAGCAATAATGCTACGTAACCCCAGCCCTGCCAGAATCAAAAACCAGGTCAGCATGATCGGCGCAAACAGCTTACCGACCATAGCCGTGCCATGTTTTTGAATCATAAACAGTAAAGTAAGAACGATGATTGAGAGGGGAACTATCCAGGTATCCAGTTGCGGGGCGACGATTTCCAGACCTTCAATGGCAGACATCACCGAAATGGCGGGAGTAATGACGACTTCACCATAGAAAAAGCTGCCACCGATTAGCCCCATAATCACTAACATTGAAGTCGTTCGAGCCGACGTATTACGCCCGGCAAGCGACATCAACGTCAGAATACCCCCTTCTCCGGCGTTATCCGCGCGCATCACGAAGGTAAGATATTTGATGGAAACCACAAAGATTAGCAGCCAGAAGATCAGCGATAAAAAGCCAAACACGGCATCGCGTTCAACGCCAAAACCAAACTGGCCGGACAAACATTCACGAAGTGTATATAACGGGCTGGTACCAATATCGCCGTAGACAACTCCAATCGCCGCGAGGGTTATCGCGGGCAACGATTGCTTATTATCAGTGCTCATAGACTAGTCTTTCGTTGAAATATGAAATGTGTGCGTAGTCCCTTGGCCCACAAAAAAGCGCTCAGTATGCACGATTAACGGCAAAATCGTACTCCTAAATGCGGCCACATTAACCTGGCTCAAAGAAAAATATCCCTTCTTTGAGACTATTTTTGCCACCAGCAAGAAACGTCTATACTCGCAATTTACGCAGAACTTTTGACGAAAGGACGCCACTTCATTATGGCTCACCCTCATTTATTAGCGGAAAGAATTTCCCGCCTGAGCAGCGCGCTGGAAAAGGGGCTTTATGAACGTAGCCACGCCATCCGCCTGTGTTTGTTAGCGGCATTAAGTGGTGAAAGCGTTTTCCTGCTTGGCCCCCCAGGTATTGCTAAAAGTCTGATCGCCCGTCGCTTAAAATTCGCCTTCCAGAATGCGCGCGATTTTGAATATCTGATGACCCGCTTCTCCACCCCGGAAGAAGTTTTTGGCCCCCTTTCCATTCAGGCGTTAAAAGATGAGGGACGCTATGAACGCTTAACCAGCGGTTACCTGCCGGAAGCAGAAATCGTCTTTCTGGATGAAATCTGGAAAGCTGGCCCGGCAATTCTTAATACCCTGCTAACCGCTATTAACGAACGTCAATTCCGTAACGGTGCTCATGTCGAAAAAATCCCGATGCGCTTGCTCGTGGCGGCCTCCAACGAACTGCCGGAAGCAGACAGCAGTCTGGAAGCGTTATATGACCGCATGCTGATTCGTCTGTGGTTAGATAAAGTGCAGGATAAAGCAAATTTCCGCTCCATGCTGACCAGCCAACAAGATGAAAATAACAATCCGGTTCCTGCCGCCTTGCAGGTCACTGATGAAGAATATGAACGCTGGCAGAAAGAGATTAGTGAAATTACGCTGCCCGATCATGTATTTGAGCTGATTTTTATGCTGCGCCAGCAACTGGATAAATTACCGGATGCGCCTTACGTCTCCGATCGTCGCTGGAAAAAAGCGATCCGCTTATTGCAGGCCAGCGCTTTTTTTAGTGGCCGCAGTGCTGTTGCCCCGGTTGATCTTATCTTGCTGAAAGATTGCCTGTGGTATGACGCGCAAAGCCTGAATTTGATTCAACAACAAATTGATTTATTGATGACCGGTCATGCCTGGCAACAGCAAGGGATGTTGACCCGCCTGGGCGCGATTGTGCAACGTCGTCTGCAACTCCAGCAGCAACAAAGCGATAAAACAGCCTTAACGGTAATTCGTCTGGGCGGCATTTTCAGCCGTCGTCAGCAGTATCAGCTTCCTGTCAACGTTACTGATTCCAATCTGACTCTGCTGCTGCAAAAACCGTTAAAACTGCATGATATGGAAGTAGTTCATATCTCCTTTGAGCGTAGCGCGCTGGAACAGTGGCTGAGCAAAGGTGGTGAAATTCGTGGCAAACTGAACGGTATCGGCTTTGCCCAGAAACTGAATCTGGAGGTTGATAGCGCCCAACATCTGGTTGTACGCGATGTAAGTTTACAAGGCAGTATGCTGGCGCTCCCCGGTTCATCGGCTGAAGGTCTACCAGGTGAAATAAAACAACAGCTGGAAGAGCTTGAAAGCGACTGGCGTAAGCAACACGTTTTATTCAGCGAACAGCAAAAATGTCTGTTTATCCCTGGCGACTGGTTAGGTCGCATTGAAGCCAGCCTACAGGATGTCGGCGCCCAGATTCGCCAGGCGCAACAATGCTAACACTGGATACGCTCAATGTGATGCTGGCCGTCAGCGAAGAGGGATTGATCGAAGAGATGATCATCGCGCTGCTGGCCTCACCGCAGCTGGCGGTATTCTTTGAAAAATTCCCGCGCCTCAAGGCGGCAATCACCGATGATATTCCCCGCTGGCGTGAGGTGCTGCATAGCCGCCTGAAAGATGCGCGTGTCCCGCCGGAACTCACTGAAGAGGTCATGTGCTATCAGCAAAGCCAGCTTCTCTCCACGCCGCAGTTTATTGTGCAGCTACCCCAGATTCTGGACTTACTGCATCGTCTGAATTCCCCGTGGGCCGAACAAGCCCGACAGCTGGTTGATGCTAACAGCACTATCACTCCGTCATTGCATACGCTTTTTCTCCAGCGTTGGCGCTTAAGCCTGATTGTGCAAGCGACGACCCTGAATCAGCAGTTATTAGAAGAAGAACGCGAACAACTGTTGAGCGAAGTTCAGGAACGCATGACATTAAGCGGGCAGCTCGAACCTGTTCTGGCAGATAACAACACCGCAGCCGGTCGTCTGTGGGATATGAGCGCCGGTCAGCTTAAACGCGGCGACTATCAGTTGATTGTGAAATACGGGGAATTTCTTAACGAACAGCCGGAACTGAAACGTCTGGCGGAACAGCTGGGACGTTCGCGGGAGGCTAAATCAATACCCCGCAACGATGCGCAGATGGAAACCTTCCGCACCATGGTGCGCGAACCAGCAACCGTTCCTGAGCAGGTTGATGGCCTGCAACAAAGCGATGATATTTTACGCCTTCTGCCGCCGGAACTGGCGACACTGGGCATCACTGAACTGGAATATGAATTTTATCGTCGGCTGGTGGAAAAACAGTTGCTCACCTATCGTCTGCACGGTGAATCATGGCGTGAAAAAGTGATCGAACGCCCGGTGGTACATAAAGATTACGACGAACAACCGCGTGGACCGTTTATTGTCTGCGTAGATACTTCCGGCTCAATGGGCGGTTTTAATGAGCAGTGTGCGAAAGCGTTCTGCCTGGCCTTGATGCGCATAGCCCTCGCTGAAAATCGACGCTGCTATATTATGTTATTTTCCACCGAGATCGTCCGTTACGAGCTTTCAGGCCCACAAGGTCTTGAACAAGCGATCCGCTTTTTAAGTCAGCAGTTTCGTGGCGGCACCGATCTGGCCAGTTGTTTTCGCGCCATTATGGAACGCTTACAAAGTCGGGAATGGTTTGACGCTGATGCGGTGGTGATTTCTGATTTTATCGCCCAGCGGTTGCCTGACGATGTGACGAGTAAAGTGAAAGAGTTGCAGCGGGTACATCAACATCGCTTTCATGCCGTGGCGATGTCGGCACACGGCAAACCCGGCATCATGCGCATTTTCGATCATATCTGGCGCTTTGATACCGGGATGCGAAGCCGCCTGCTCAGACGCTGGCGGCGATAAACGATTACAGCAGAGAAGGGACGCTCTCGCGAACAGCTGCCGGCCATACACCACACTGAACCTGGCCGATATGCGGCAGTTGCAGCAGCAGCATAGTCAAACGAGACTGGCCGATACCGCCGCCGATGGTCTGCGGCATTTCACCACGCAGCAGCGCCTGATGCCATTCCAGCTGCAGACGATCTTCATCACCGGTCAGCGCCAGTTGATGCTTCAGTGTGTCGGCATCCACGCGGATCCCCATGGAAGAAAGCTCAAACGCATCTTCCAGTACCGGGTTCCATACCAGAATATCGCCGTTCAGACCCGCATGGCCCAGCTCTGACGGGGTGCTCCAGTCATCATAATCCGGTGCGCGCACGTCGTGGCGATGACCATCACTCAGCTTGCCACCAATCCCGACGAGGAATACCGCGCCAAGATCTTTCGCAATCGCCCGCTCACGCCCTTTGGCATCGAGATCCGGATAACGAGCCAGTAACTCCTGGCTGTGTACGAAGTGGATCTGATCCGGCAGGAACGCTGCCAGACCAAACTCTTCGCTAACAGCAGCTTCGGTTGCTTTAATTCCCGCCCAGATCGCCTCTACTGTGCTTTTCAGAGTGGAGAATTGACGCTCACCGTCGCCCATTACACGTTCCCAGTCCCACTGGTCAACATAGACCGAGTGCAGCGGGGAAAGACGGTCTTCATCGGGGCGAAGGGCTTTCATGTGCGTGTACAGCCCTTCGCCCACGCTGAAGTCGTGTTGCCCTAATGTCTGACGTTTCCACTTCGCCAGTGAATGAACCACTTCGAACTGGGCATCAGGCAGAGCTTTCACTTTTACCTGTACCGCTTTTTCACAGCCCGACAAGTTATCCTGCGTGCCATCCCCCACACGGCTAAGAATCGGCGCCTGGACTTCAATCAGCCCTAAGCGTTCTTCCAGTTGACGAGAAAAGTGAGATTTCACGAAGCTAATTTGACGTTGTTTGGCAATGTAAGCGGTTTTCATTTTTTATACTCCTGCGTCCTGTTGCTTATGATTAAGCAACAAAAACCGACACACATGCAATAATCATTCAATAAAAAGCCTAACTCACTTTTGATTCGTTAAAAAAGAAGACTAAAATAGAATAAATCATCAATACACATAAGAAAATCCTATGGAAAATTATCTGATCGACAATCTGGACCGCGGCATCCTGGAAGCGTTAATGGGCAATGCACGCACCGCTTACGCCGAACTGGCGAAACAATTTGGCGTAAGCCCGGGGACGATTCACGTTCGTGTAGAGAAAATGAAGCAAGCGGGGATCATTACCGGCGCCCGTATCGACGTCAGCCCAAAACAGCTCGGTTATGACGTAGGCTGTTTTATCGGCATTATCCTGAAGAGCGCAAAAGACTATCCTTCCGCGCTGGCAAAGCTGGAAAGTCTCGACGAAGTCACCGAAGCCTACTACACCACCGGCCACTACAGCATCTTTATAAAAGTGATGTGCCGTTCGATCGACGCCCTCCAGCATGTACTTATCAACAAGATCCAAACAATTGATGAAATTCAGTCCACCGAGACATTGATCGTCCTGCAGAACCCGATCATGCGTACCATTAAGCCCTGATCAGCTTTTTTAATCCCATACTTTTCCACAGGTAGATCCCAGCGCGTTCACAGCGTACAATACGCCACTCTTAATAAAGGTGGCGGTTTATGGCAGATATCACTCTTATCAGCGGCAGCACCCTGGGCGGTGCCGAATATGTAGCAGAACACCTGGCTGAAAAGCTGGAAGAGGCGGGTTTTACCACCGAAACGCTGCACGGTCCGCTGTTAGAAGATTTATCTGCCTCTGGGATCTGGCTGGTTATCAGCTCAACCCACGGTGCCGGAGACATTCCGGACAACCTTTCTCCTTTCTATGAAGCATTGCAGGAACAAAAGCCCGATCTTTCTGCGGTGCGCTTTGGCGCAATCGGTATTGGCAGTCGTGAATACGACACTTTTTGTGGGGCCATCGATAAACTCGAGGCAGAACTCAAAAATTCCGGTGCAAAACAGATTGGTGAAACACTGAAGATCAACATCCTTGATCACGACATTCCGGAAGATCCGGCAGAAGAATGGCTGGGATCGTGGATTAATTTACTCAAATAAGTATACAGATCGTGCGATCTACTGTGGATAACTCTGTCAGGAAGCTTGGATCAACCGGTAGTTATCCAAAGAACAACTGTTGTTCAGTTTTTGAGTTGTGCATAACCCCTCATTCTGATCCCAGCTTATACTGTCCAGGATCACCGATCATTCACAGTTAATGATCCTTTCCAGGTTGTTGATCTTAAAAGCCGGATCCTTGTTATCCACAGGGCAGTGCGATCCTAATAAGAGATCACAATAGAACAGATCTCTAAATAAATAGATCTTCTTTTTAATACCCAGGATCCCGGGGCTTTCTCAAGCCGACAAAGTTGAGTAGAATCCACGGCCCGGGCTTCAATCCATTTTCATACCGCGTTATGCGAGGCAATCACCATGTTTTATCCGGATCCTTTTGACGTCATCATCATTGGCGGGGGTCATGCAGGCACCGAGGCTGCGATGGCCGCGGCGCGTATGGGTCAACAGACTCTGCTTTTGACACACAATATCGACACTCTGGGGCAGATGAGCTGCAACCCGGCGATCGGCGGTATTGGGAAGGGACATCTGGTAAAAGAAGTGGATGCACTCGGCGGTCTGATGGCGAAAGCGATCGATCAGGCAGGTATCCAGTTTAGGATACTAAACGCCAGCAAAGGGCCGGCGGTTCGCGCTACTCGCGCTCAGGCGGATCGTGTGCTCTATCGTCAGGCGGTACGCACGGCGCTGGAGAACCAACCGAATCTGATGATCTTCCAGCAGGCAGTTGAGGATCTTATTGTCGAAAACGATCGCGTGGTCGGTGCTGTCACCCAAATGGGACTGAAATTCCGTGCCAAAGCCGTCGTGCTCACCGTTGGGACGTTCCTCGACGGTAAAATTCATATCGGTCTGGATAATTACAGCGGTGGCCGTGCTGGTGATCCGCCATCCATTCCGCTTTCTCGCCGTCTGCGTGAACTGCCGCTGCGCGTTGGTCGTCTGAAAACCGGGACGCCGCCGCGTATCGATGCGCGCACTATCGACTTCAGCGTGCTGGCGCAACAGCATGGCGATAACCCAATGCCGGTATTCTCGTTCATGGGCAATGCGGCCCAGCACCCCCAGCAGGTGCCGTGTTATATCACCCATACCAACGAGAAAACCCATGATGTGATCCGCAGTAACCTCGATCGTAGCCCAATGTACGCAGGGGTGATCGAAGGTGTCGGCCCACGCTACTGCCCGTCGATCGAAGACAAAGTCATGCGCTTTGCCGACAGAAATCAGCATCAGATCTTCCTTGAACCGGAAGGGTTGACCTCTAACGAAATTTATCCGAACGGTATCTCCACCAGCCTGCCGTTCGATGTGCAGATGCAAATCGTCCGCTCCATGCAGGGGATGGAAAATGCGAAGATCGTGCGTCCTGGTTATGCCATCGAATATGACTTCTTCGATCCGCGTGACCTGAAACCAACGCTGGAGAGTAAGTTTATCCAGGGGCTGTTCTTTGCTGGTCAGATTAACGGCACTACCGGTTATGAAGAAGCCGCTGCGCAAGGTTTGCTGGCCGGTCTTAACGCTGCCCGTCTGTCCGCAGACAAAGAAGGTTGGGCGCCTGCGCGTTCTCAGGCTTATCTTGGTGTGCTGGTGGACGACCTCTGCACGCTGGGTACCAAAGAACCGTACCGTATGTTTACCTCCCGCGCAGAATATCGTCTGATGCTGCGCGAAGATAACGCGGATCTGCGTTTGACTGAAATCGGTCGTGAACTGGGTCTGGTAGATGACGAACGCTGGGCGCGCTTTAACGAGAAGCTTGAGAACATCGAGCGTGAGCGTCAGCGTCTGAAATCGACCTGGGTAACCCCGTCGGCGGAAGCGGCAGCCGAAGTGAATGCTCACCTGACTGCGCCGCTTTCCCGTGAAGCCAGCGGTGAAGATCTGCTGCGTCGTCCGGAAATGACGTATGAAAAATTAACCACGCTGACGCCGTTTTCCCCTGCTTTGACAGACGAACAGGCGGCGGAACAGGTTGAGATTCAGGTTAAATACGAAGGTTATATTGCGCGCCAGCAAGATGAGATCGAAAAGCAACAGCGTAACGAGAACACGCTGCTGCCTGCGACGCTGGATTACCGCCAGGTATCCGGTCTGTCTAACGAAGTGATCGCCAAACTTAACGATCACAAACCGGCCTCTATCGGTCAGGCTTCGCGTATTTCTGGCGTCACACCTGCGGCCATCTCCATTCTGCTGGTGTGGCTGAAAAAACAGGGTATGCTGCGTCGTAGCGCATAACGCATTAAAAATGCCAGGTAAGCACCCGCTTACCTGGCAACGCATCAAGAACAGGTAATCACCGTGCTCAACAAACTCTCTTCACTGCTGAAAGACGCAGGAATTTCGCTTACCGATCACCAGAAAAATCAGCTTATTGCCTACGTAAATATGCTGCATAAATGGAATAAGGCGTACAACCTGACCTCGGTCCGCGATCCTAACGAGATGCTGGTACGCCATATTCTCGACAGCATTGTCGTTGCTCCATATTTGCAAGGTGAGCGTTTTATCGATGTGGGAACCGGACCGGGGTTGCCTGGCATACCGCTTTCCATCGTGCGTCCTGAAGCCCATTTCACGCTGCTGGATAGCCTTGGTAAACGCGTGCGTTTCCTCCGTCAGGTGCAACATGAACTGAAACTGGAAAACATTGAACCAGTACAGAGCAGGGTAGAAGAGTTTCCGTCAGAGCCGCCGTTTGATGGCGTAATTAGCCGCGCTTTTGCGTCTTTGAACGATATGGTGAGCTGGTGCCATCATCTTCCTGGTGAGCAAGGCCGTTTTTATGCGTTGAAAGGTCAAATGCCGGAAGATGAAATCGCTTTGTTGCCCGAAGAATATCAGGTCGAATCAGTGGTTAAACTTCAGGTTCCCGCCCTGGATGGCGAACGTCATCTGGTGGTGATTAAAGCAAATAAAATTTAATTTTTATCAAAAAAATAATAAAAAATTGACCGGTTAGACTGTTAACAACAACCAGGTTTTCTACTGATATAACTGGTTACATTTAACGCCACGTTCACCATTTTGCATCAACAAAGTAACGTGGCTTTTTTTGGTAAGCAGAAAATAAGTCATTAGTGAAAATATCAGGCTGCTAAAAATTGGCGCTAAGAACCATAATTGTCTGTTAAAGTTTTATTAAGAATGTCAATGGGTGGTTTTTGTTGTGTAAATGCTATTTGTGAAAAGAGTATCTGTTTTTAGACTGAAATATCAGAAGCTTGCAAAGGCATCATTTGCCAAGTAAATAAATATGCTACGGGTGAACATGCTCGATATGTGATCTGAAGCACGCTTTACCACTAGTGTTTACGCGTTATTTACAGTTTTTCATGATCCACCACGGTTAGCAGAAAAGTCGCAATTGTATGCACTGGAAAAATATTTAAACATTTATTCACCTTTTGGCTACTTATTGTTTGAAATCACGGGGGCGCACCGTATAATTTGACCGCTTTTTGATGCTTGACTCTAAGCCTTAAAGAAAGTTTTATACGACACGCGGCATACCTCGAAGGGAGCAGGAGTGAAAAACGTGATGTC
This sequence comes from Escherichia sp. E13S3, assembly GCF_004212325.1. Lineage (NCBI taxonomy): Bacteria > Pseudomonadati > Pseudomonadota > Gammaproteobacteria > Enterobacterales > Enterobacteriaceae > Escherichia > Escherichia sp. E13S3. The sequence continues at coordinate 261,436 of NZ_RHJR01000009.1, read as the reverse complement.
TGTGTCGCTCTTGAGTCGAAACGTTGCTCGGAAGCTTCTGCTCGTTCAGTTACTGGTGGTGATAGCAAGTGGATTGCTGTTCAGCCTCAAAGACCCCTTCTGGGGCGTCTCTGCGTTAAGTGGAGGCCTGGCAGTCTTTCTGCCTAACGTTTTTTTTATGATATTTGCCTGGCGTCACCAGGCGCATACACCAGCGAAAGGCCGGGTGGCCTGGACGTTCGCATTTGGCGAAGCTTTCAAAGTTCTGGCGATGTTGGTGTTACTGGTGGTGGCGTTGGCTGTTTTAAAGGCGGTATTCTTGCCGCTGATCGTTACGTGGGTTTTGGTGCTGGTGGTTCAGATACTGGCACCGGCTGTAATTAACAACAAAGGGTAAAAGGCATCATGGCTTCAGAAAATATGACGCCGCAGGATTACATAGGACACCACCTGAATAACCTTCAGCTGGACCTGCGTACATTCTCGCTGGTGGATCCGCATAACCCCCCAGCCACCTTCTGGACAATTAATATTGACTCCATGTTCTTCTCGGTGGTGCTGGGTCTGTTGTTCCTGGTTTTATTCCGTAGCGTAGCCAAAAAGGCAACCAGCGGCGTGCCAGGTAAGTTTCAGACCGCGATTGAGCTGGTGATCGGCTTTGTTAATGGTAGCGTGAAAGACATGTACCATGGCAAAAGCAAGCTGATTGCTCCGCTGGCCCTGACGATCTTCGTCTGGGTATTCCTGATGAACCTGATGGATTTACTGCCTATCGACCTGCTGCCGTACATTGCTGAACATGTACTGGGTCTGCCTGCACTGCGTGTGGTTCCGTCTGCGGACGTGAACGTAACGCTGTCTATGGCACTGGGCGTATTTATCCTGATTCTGTTCTACAGCATCAAAATGAAAGGCATCGGCGGCTTCACGAAAGAGTTGACGCTGCAGCCGTTCAATCACTGGGCGTTCATTCCTGTCAACTTAATCCTTGAAGGGGTAAGCCTGCTGTCCAAACCAGTTTCACTCGGTTTGCGACTGTTCGGTAACATGTATGCCGGTGAGCTGATTTTCATTCTGATTGCTGGTCTGTTGCCGTGGTGGTCACAGTGGATCCTGAATGTGCCGTGGGCCATTTTCCACATCCTGATCATTACGCTGCAAGCCTTCATCTTCATGGTTCTGACGATCGTCTATCTGTCGATGGCGTCTGAAGAACATTAATTTACCAACACTACTACGTTTTAACTGAAACAAACTGGAGACTGTCATGGAAAACCTGAATATGGATCTGCTGTACATGGCTGCCGCTGTGATGATGGGTCTGGCGGCAATCGGTGCTGCGATCGGTATCGGCATCCTCGGGGGTAAATTCCTGGAAGGCGCAGCGCGTCAACCTGATCTGATTCCTCTGCTGCGTACTCAGTTCTTTATCGTTATGGGTCTGGTGGATGCTATCCCGATGATCGCTGTAGGTCTGGGTCTGTACGTGATGTTCGCTGTCGCGTAGTAAGCGTTGCTTTTATTTAAAGAGCAATATCAGAACGTTAACTAAATAGAGGCATTGTGCTGTGAATCTTAACGCAACAATCCTCGGCCAGGCCATCGCGTTTGTCCTGTTCGTTCTGTTCTGCATGAAGTACGTATGGCCGCCATTAATGGCAGCCATCGAAAAACGTCAAAAAGAAATTGCTGACGGCCTTGCTTCTGCAGAACGAGCACATAAGGACCTTGACCTTGCAAAGGCCAGCGCGACCGACCAGCTGAAAAAAGCGAAAGCGGAAGCCCAGGTAATCATCGAGCAGGCGAACAAACGCCGCTCGCAGATTCTGGACGAAGCGAAAGCTGAGGCAGAACAGGAACGTACTAAAATCGTGGCCCAGGCGCAGGCGGAAATTGAAGCCGAGCGTAAACGTGCCCGTGAAGAGCTGCGTAAGCAAGTTGCTATCCTGGCTGTTGCTGGCGCCGAGAAGATCATCGAACGTTCCGTGGATGAAGCTGCTAACAGCGACATCGTGGATAAACTTGTCGCTGAACTGTAAGGAGGGAGGGGCTGATGTCTGAATTTATTACGGTAGCTCGCCCCTACGCCAAAGCAGCTTTTGACTTTGCCGTCGAACACCAAAGTGTAGAACGCTGGCAGGACATGCTGGCGTTTGCCGCCGAGGTAACCAAAAACGAACAGATGGCAGAGCTTCTCTCTGGTGCACTGGCGCCAGAAACGCTCGCCGAGTCGTTTATCGCAGTTTGTGGTGAGCAACTGGACGAAAACGGTCAGAACCTGATTCGGGTTATGGCTGAAAATGGTCGTCTTAACGCGCTCCCGGATGTTCTGGAGCAGTTTATTCACCTGCGTGCCGTGAGTGAGGCTACCGCTGAGGTAGACGTCATTTCCGCTGCTGCATTGAGTGAACAACAGCTCGCGAAAATTTCTGCTGCGATGGAAAAACGTCTGTCACGCAAAGTTAAGCTGAATTGCAAAATCGATAAGTCTGTAATGGCAGGCGTTATCATCCGAGCGGGTGATATGGTCATTGATGGCAGCGTACGCGGTCGTCTTGAGCGCCTTGCAGACGTCTTGCAGTCTTAAGGGGACTGGAGCATGCAACTGAATTCCACCGAAATCAGCGAACTGATCAAGCAGCGCATTGCTCAGTTCAATGTTGTGAGTGAAGCTCACAACGAAGGTACTATTGTTTCTGTAAGTGACGGTGTTATCCGCATTCACGGCCTGGCCGATTGTATGCAGGGTGAAATGATCTCCCTGCCGGGTAACCGTTACGCTATCGCACTGAACCTCGAGCGCGACTCTGTAGGTGCGGTTGTTATGGGGCCGTACGCTGACCTTGCCGAAGGCATGAAAGTTAAGTGTACTGGCCGTATCCTGGAAGTTCCGGTTGGCCGTGGCCTGCTGGGTCGTGTGGTTAACACTCTGGGTGCACCAATCGACGGTAAAGGTCCGCTGGATCACGACGGCTTCTCTGCTGTAGAAGCAATCGCTCCAGGCGTTATCGAACGTCAGTCCGTAGATCAGCCGGTACAGACCGGTTATAAAGCCGTTGACTCCATGATCCCAATCGGTCGTGGTCAGCGTGAATTGATCATCGGTGACCGTCAGACCGGTAAAACCGCACTGGCTATCGATGCCATCATCAACCAGCGCGATTCCGGTATCAAATGTATCTATGTCGCTATCGGCCAGAAAGCGTCCACCATTTCTAACGTGGTACGTAAACTGGAAGAGCACGGCGCACTGGCTAACACCATCGTTGTGGTAGCAACCGCGTCTGAATCCGCTGCACTGCAATACCTGGCGCCATATGCCGGTTGCGCAATGGGCGAATACTTCCGTGACCGCGGTGAAGATGCGCTGATCATTTACGATGACCTGTCTAAACAGGCTGTTGCTTACCGTCAGATCTCCCTGCTGCTCCGTCGTCCGCCAGGACGTGAAGCATTCCCGGGCGACGTATTCTACCTCCACTCTCGTCTGCTGGAGCGTGCTGCGCGTGTTAACGCCGAATACGTTGAAGCCTTCACCAAAGGTGAAGTGAAAGGGAAAACCGGTTCTCTGACTGCGCTGCCGATTATCGAAACTCAGGCGGGTGACGTTTCTGCGTTCGTTCCGACCAACGTAATCTCCATTACCGATGGTCAGATCTTCCTGGAAACCAACCTGTTCAACGCCGGTATTCGTCCTGCGGTTAACCCGGGTATTTCCGTATCCCGTGTTGGTGGTGCAGCACAGACCAAGATCATGAAAAAACTGTCCGGTGGTATCCGTACCGCTCTGGCACAGTATCGTGAACTGGCAGCGTTCTCTCAGTTTGCATCCGACCTTGACGATGCAACTCGTAAGCAGCTTGACCACGGTCAGAAAGTGACCGAACTGCTGAAACAGAAACAGTATGCGCCGATGTCTGTTGCGCAACAGTCTCTGGTTCTGTTCGCAGCAGAACGTGGTTACCTGGCGGATGTTGAACTGTCGAAAATCGGCAGCTTCGAAGCCGCTCTGTTGGCTTACGTCGACCGTGATCACGCTCCGTTGATGCAAGAGATCAACCAGACCGGTGGCTACAACGACGAAATCGAAGGCAAGCTGAAAGGCATCCTCGATTCCTTCAAAGCAACCCAATCCTGGTAACGTCTGGCGGCTTGCCTTAGGGCAGGCCGCAAGGCATTGAGGAGAAGCTCATGGCCGGCGCAAAAGAGATACGTAGTAAGATCGCAAGCGTCCAGAACACGCAAAAGATCACTAAAGCGATGGAGATGGTCGCCGCTTCCAAAATGCGTAAATCGCAGGATCGCATGGCGGCCAGCCGTCCTTATGCAGAAACCATGCGCAAAGTGATTGGTCACCTTGCGCACGGTAATCTGGAATATAAGCACCCATACCTGGAAGAACGCGACGTTAAACGCGTGGGCTACCTGGTGGTGTCGACCGACCGTGGTTTGTGCGGTGGTTTGAACATTAACCTGTTCAAAAAACTGCTGGCGGAAATGAAGACCTGGACCGACAAAGGCGTTCAATGCGACCTCGCAATGATCGGCTCGAAAGGTGTGTCGTTCTTCAGTTCCGTGGGCGGCAATGTTGTTGCCCAGGTTACAGGCATGGGGGATAACCCTTCCCTGTCCGAACTGATCGGTCCGGTAAAAGTGATGTTGCAGGCCTACGACGAAGGCCGTCTGGACAAGCTTTACATTGTCAGCAACAAATTTATTAACACCATGTCTCAGGTTCCGACCATCAGCCAGCTGCTGCCGTTACCGGCATCAGATGATGATGATCTGAAACATAAATCCTGGGATTACCTGTACGAACCCGATCCGAAGGCGTTGCTGGATACCCTGCTGCGTCGTTATGTCGAATCTCAGGTTTATCAGGGCGTGGTAGAAAACCTGGCCAGCGAGCAGGCCGCCCGTATGGTGGCGATGAAAGCCGCGACCGACAATGGCGGCAGCCTGATTAAAGAGCTGCAGTTGGTATACAACAAAGCTCGTCAGGCCAGCATTACTCAGGAACTCACCGAGATCGTCTCGGGGGCCGCCGCGGTTTAAACAGGTTATTTCGTAGAGGATTTAAGATGGCTACTGGAAAGATTGTCCAGGTAATCGGCGCCGTAGTTGACGTCGAATTCCCTCAGGATGCCGTACCGCGCGTGTACGATGCTCTTGAGGTGCAAAATGGTAATGAGCGTCTGGTGCTGGAAGTTCAGCAGCAGCTCGGCGGCGGTATCGTGCGTACCATCGCAATGGGTTCCTCCGACGGTCTGCGTCGCGGTCTGGATGTAAAAGACCTCGAACACCCGATCGAAGTCCCGGTAGGTAAAGCGACTCTGGGCCGTATCATGAACGTACTGGGTGAACCGGTCGACATGAAAGGCGAGATCGGTGAAGAAGAGCGTTGGGCGATTCACCGCGCAGCACCTTCCTACGAAGAGCTGTCAAACTCTCAGGAACTGCTGGAAACCGGTATCAAAGTTATCGACCTGATGTGTCCGTTCGCTAAGGGCGGTAAAGTTGGTCTGTTCGGTGGTGCGGGTGTAGGTAAAACCGTAAACATGATGGAGCTTATTCGTAACATCGCGATCGAGCACTCCGGTTACTCTGTGTTTGCGGGCGTAGGTGAACGTACTCGTGAGGGTAACGACTTCTACCACGAAATGACCGACTCCAACGTTATCGACAAAGTATCCCTGGTGTATGGCCAGATGAACGAGCCGCCGGGAAACCGTCTGCGCGTTGCTCTGACCGGTCTGACCATGGCTGAGAAATTCCGTGACGAAGGTCGTGACGTTCTGCTGTTCGTTGACAACATCTATCGTTACACCCTGGCCGGTACGGAAGTATCCGCACTGCTGGGCCGTATGCCTTCAGCGGTAGGTTATCAGCCGACCCTGGCGGAAGAGATGGGCGTTCTGCAGGAACGTATCACCTCCACCAAAACCGGTTCTATCACCTCCGTACAGGCAGTATACGTACCTGCGGATGACTTGACTGACCCGTCTCCGGCAACCACCTTTGCGCACCTTGACGCAACCGTGGTACTGAGCCGTCAGATCGCGTCTCTGGGTATCTACCCGGCCGTTGACCCGCTGGACTCCACCAGCCGTCAGCTGGACCCGCTGGTGGTTGGTCAGGAACACTACGACACCGCGCGTGGCGTTCAGTCCATCCTGCAACGTTATCAGGAACTGAAAGACATCATCGCCATCCTGGGTATGGATGAACTGTCTGAAGAAGACAAACTGGTGGTAGCGCGTGCTCGTAAGATCCAGCGCTTCCTGTCCCAGCCGTTCTTCGTGGCAGAAGTATTCACCGGTTCTCCGGGTAAATACGTCTCCCTGAAAGACACCATCCGTGGCTTTAAAGGCATCATGGAAGGCGAATACGATCACCTGCCGGAGCAGGCGTTCTACATGGTCGGTTCCATCGAAGAAGCTGTGGAAAAAGCCAAAAAACTTTAACGCCTTAATCGGAGGGTGATATGGCAATGACTTACCACCTGGACGTCGTCAGCGCAGAGCAACAAATGTTCTCTGGTCTGGTCGAGAAAATCCAGGTAACGGGTAGCGAAGGTGAACTGGGAATTTACCCGGGCCACGCACCGCTGCTCACCGCCATTAAGCCTGGTATGATTCGCATCGTGAAACAGCACGGTCACGAAGAGTTTATCTATCTGTCTGGCGGCATTCTTGAAGTGCAGCCTGGCAACGTGACCGTTCTGGCCGACACCGCAATTCGCGGACAGGATCTCGACGAAGCGCGAGCCATGGAAGCGAAACGTAAGGCTGAAGAGCACATTAGCAGCTCTCACGGCGACGTAGATTACGCTCAGGCGTCTGCGGAACTGGCCAAAGCGATCGCGCAGCTGCGCGTTATCGAGTTGACCAAAAAAGCGATGTAACACCGGCTTGAAAAGCACAAAAGCCAGTCTGGAAACAGGCTGGCTTTTTTTTCGCGCGCCGCAGCGAGATTGGTTCTGCTATATCCTGCGCATTTTTATATCCCGCAATTAAACTCATTTTTATAATTACGCGAAATCCTTCGCTGATTTTCCTGTTTATTCATTGATCGAAATAAGAGCAAAAACATCAGCCTGACGCTTAAATGAAGGTGGTGTCTTACATTTATGAAGACAAAAGGCGTGACGATGGTCGAAAATGGCTCTTTCGCCAGCGGGGATAATCCGTTATTGAGCAATTTATCCCCTGTCCATTTCACGATGAAAAAAATGTAGTTTTTTCAATGTGAAGCGGTTTAAATTCGTTCTCAAATTACAGTCAGGACGCGTATGTTGAATAATGCTATGAGCGTAGTGATCCTTGCAGCAGGCAAAGGCACTCGCATGTATTCCGATCTTCCGAAAGTGCTGCATACCCTTGCCGGGAAAGCGATGGTTCAGCATGTCATTGATGCTGCAAATGAATTAGGTGCAGCGCACGTTCACCTGGTTTACGGCCACGGCGGCGATCTGCTTAAACAGGCGCTGAAAGATGACAACCTTAACTGGGTGCTTCAGGCAGAACAGCTGGGTACGGGTCATGCAATGCAGCAGGCCGCACCTTTCTTTGCCGATGATGAAGACATTTTAATGCTCTATGGCGACGTGCCGCTGATCTCTGTTGAAACACTCCAGCGCCTGCGTGATGCTAAACCGCAGGGCGGCATTGGCCTGCTGACAGTGAAACTGGATGATCCGACCGGTTATGGTCGTATTACCCGCGAAAACGGCAAAGTTACTGGCATTGTTGAGCATAAAGATGCCACTGACGAGCAGCGTCAAATTCAGGAAATCAACACTGGCATTCTGATCGCCAACGGCGCAGATATGAAACGCTGGTTGGCGAAGCTGACCAACAATAACGCTCAGGGCGAATACTACATCACCGATATTATTTCGCTGGCGTATCAGGAAGGACGTGAAATCGTTGCCGTTCACCCGCAACGTTTAAGCGAAGTTGAAGGCGTGAATAACCGCCTGCAACTCTCTCGTCTGGAGCGCGTTTACCAGTCCGAACAGGCTGAAAAACTGTTGTTAGCAGGCGTTATGTTGCGCGATCCAGCCCGTTTTGATCTGCGCGGTACGCTAACTCACGGGCGCGATGTTGAAATTGATACTAACGTTATCATCGAGGGCAACGTTACTCTCGGTAATCGCGTGAAAATCGGCACCGGATGCGTGATTAAAAACAGCGTGATTGGCGATGATTGCGAAATTAGCCCGTATACCGTAGTGGAAGATGCTAATCTGGCAGCGGCCTGTACCATCGGCCCGTTTGCCCGCTTGCGCCCCGGTGCTGAGTTGCTGGAAGGCGCACACGTCGGTAACTTCGTTGAGATGAAAAAAGCGCGTCTGGGTAAAGGTTCGAAAGCCGGTCATCTGACTTACCTGGGCGATGCGGAGATCGGCGATAACGTTAACATCGGTGCGGGAACCATTACCTGCAACTATGATGGAGCGAATAAATTCAAAACCATTATCGGCGATGATGTATTTGTCGGTTCCGACACCCAGCTGGTGGCTCCAGTAACGGTGGGTAAAGGTGCGACGATTGCTGCCGGTACAACTGTGACGCGTAATGTTGGCGAAAACGCATTAGCTATCAGCCGCGTGCCGCAGTCGCAAAAAGAAGGCTGGCGTCGTCCGGCAAAGAAAAAGTAATTCTGGCTGGGTAAATCCGGCCTCCTGGGATGAGGAGATAACATAATCTCCCTCCTACAAGCAGTAACTATAAAAATAACCCCACTCTCTACAAGGCTCGGGGCGCCCGAAAAAACGGGCATACAGGTTGACCGACAACGATATAAACCGGAATCAAAAACTATGTGTGGAATTGTTGGCGCGATCGCGCAACGTGATGTAGCAGAAATCCTTCTTGAAGGTTTACGTCGTCTGGAATACCGCGGATATGACTCTGCCGGTCTGGCCGTTGTTGATGCGGAAGGTCATATGACCCGCCTGCGTCGTCTCGGTAAAGTCCAGATGCTGGCTCAGGCAGCGGAAGAACATCCTCTGCATGGCGGTACGGGTATTGCTCATACTCGCTGGGCGACGCACGGCGAACCTTCAGAAGTGAATGCGCATCCGCATGTTTCTGAACACATTGTGGTGGTGCATAACGGCATCATCGAAAACCATGAACCGCTGCGTGAAGAGTTAAAAGCCCGTGGCTATACCTTCGTTTCTGAAACCGACACCGAAGTGATTGCGCACCTGGTGAACTGGGAACTGAAACAGGGCGGCACTCTGCGTGAAGCTGTTCTGCGTGCTATTCCACAGCTGCGTGGCGCTTATGGCACGGTAATTATGGACACCCGTCACCCGGATACCCTGCTGGCGGCACGTTCTGGTAGTCCGTTGGTGATTGGCCTCGGTATGGGCGAAAACTTTATCGCTTCTGACCAGTTGGCTCTGCTGCCAGTGACTCGTCGCTTTATCTTCCTCGAAGAGGGCGATATTGCCGAAGTGACCCGCCGTTCGGTAACTATCTTCGATAAATCAGGCGCGGAAGTGAAACGTCAGGATATCGAATCCAATCTGCAATATGACGCGGGCGATAAAGGTATTTACCGTCACTACATGCAGAAAGAGATCTACGAACAGCCGAACGCGATCAAAAACACCCTTACCGGGCGCATCAGCCACGGCCAGGTGGATTTAAGCGAGCTGGGGCCGAACGCCGACGAACTGCTGTCGAAGGTTGAGCATATTCAGATCCTCGCCTGTGGTACTTCTTACAACTCCGGTATGGTTTCCCGTTACTGGTTTGAATCGCTGGCAGGTATTCCGTGCGACGTCGAAATCGCTTCTGAATTCCGCTATCGCAAATCTGCCGTGCGCCGTAACAGCTTGATGATCACCCTGTCGCAGTCTGGCGAAACCGCGGATACCCTGGCGGGCCTGCGTCTGTCGAAAGAGCTGGGATATTTGGGCTCGCTGGCAATCTGTAACGTTCCGGGTTCTTCTCTGGTACGTGAATCCGATCTGGCGCTGATGACTAATGCCGGTACTGAAATCGGCGTGGCGTCCACCAAAGCCTTCACCACTCAGTTAACCGTGTTGTTGATGCTGGTGGCGAAACTGTCTCGCCTGAAAGGTCTGGATGCCTCCATTGAGCATGATATCGTGCATGGTCTGCAGGCGCTGCCGAACCGTATTGAGCAGATGCTGTCTCAGGACAAACGCATTGAAGCCCTGGCAGAAGATTTCTCTGACAAACATCACGCGCTGTTCCTGGGACGTGGCGATCAGTACCCAATCGCGCTGGAAGGCGCATTGAAGCTGAAAGAAATCTCTTACATTCACGCTGAAGCCTACGCTGCAGGCGAACTGAAACACGGTCCGCTGGCGCTGATTGATGCCGATATGCCGGTTATCGTCGTTGCACCGAACAACGAACTGCTGGAAAAACTGAAATCCAACATTGAAGAAGTTCGTGCGCGTGGCGGTCAGTTGTACGTCTTCGCCGATCAGGATGCTGGTTTTGTCGGTAGCGATAACATGCACATCATCGAGATGCCGCATGTGGAAGAGGTTATTGCACCGATCTTCTACACCGTTCCGCTGCAGTTGCTGGCTTATCATGTCGCGCTGATCAAAGGTACCGACGTTGACCAGCCGCGTAACCTGGCAAAATCGGTAACGGTTGAGTAAAACAGAACACGCATAATGAAAGGGTTGCCATCTGGCGGCCCTTTTTTTTCATAAATAACATTAATAAAATTATGATTTATATATTAGGCAATATGAATATATTCTGATTTGTTTTTAATGTCTGATTGCACACTTGATTTTATACATTTTTTATAATATTTAAATAATAAATTTATATTCAAATTCAAATAATTAATATTATTTTTAGCTAATTTTATTTCGTTGATGTAGTATGTCCGCGAATCATAAACACACTTATTAATATAAGTGATGATTCAGGTTAAAGGATATATTATATCAATGGAGTTTCTATGAAACGTAATATTATAGGTAGTGCACTCACTCTGGCTTCTTTAATGTTGGCCGGGCATGCACTGGCAGAGGATGGTGTTGTTCATTTTGTCGGTGAAATTGTCGACACTACTTGTGAAGTTACCTCCGATACAGCCGATCAAACAGTCCCACTCGGTAAGGTCAGCAAAAGCGCATTTTCTGGTGTAGGAAGTCTGGCATCACCACAACAATTTAGTATTAAACTGGAAAAATGTCCGGCAACCTATACTCAGGCAGCCGTTCGTTTTGATGGTACCGAAGCGCCTGGCGGAGACGGTGACCTGAAAGTAGGTACACCAATTACTGCGAGCGATCCGGGTGATTATACTGGCACTGGCGCTGCAATAGTTGCTACTGGCGTAGGTATCCGTATTTTTAACCAGTCCGATAATTCTCAGGTTAAACTCTATAACGACTCCGCCTATACCGCTATCGAAGCTGATGGCACCGCTGAAATGAAGTTTATTGCACGCTATGTGGCAACCAATGTGACCGTAACGGCGGGTACGGCGAACGCTGATTCACAATTTACCGTCGAATATAAGAAATAATTTATCAAGGGCCTTTTTATTCAGTTGGCTTTGGCCAGGGAGTCGTTATGTCCAGAAAAAGTTGTTTAATCAGGCTCTTTAAAACAACAGTTTCATGTAAGTTATTTATCGCTATTATACTAAGCCTTTTTCTAGGCCAGTCAGCATTAACCTATGCAGGTGTTGTCATTGGCGGTACGCGGGTAGTTTACTTAAGTAATAATGCCGATAAATCTATTTCTGTATTTAGCAAAGAAGAAAAAATACCTTACCTCATCCAGGCTTGGGTAGATCCGTTTAATAAAGAGGATAAAAGTAAAGCGCCGTTTACCGTTATTCCTCCGGTATCACGATTAGAACCCGCGCAAGAAAAAGTATTACGCATTATTCACACCAAAGGTGTGTCATTGCCTGATGATCGCGAGTCAGTCTTCTGGCTGAATATTAAAAATATTCCGCCCTCTGCGAGCAACAAAGCGGCGAACTCGCTAGAAATCGCAGTCAAAACGCGTATCAAGCTGTTCTGGCGACCAGCAAATATCCGCCTTATTCCCGAAGAGGCTGCACCGAAGGTGAAGTGGCGCCGGGAAGGGCGAAATCTCATAGCAGAGAATCCCAACCCAATTCATATCAGTGTGATGGATGTCATCGTTGATGGTCATGATGTGCCTCTCAACATGATCCGTCCTTTTGAAACGCTCACGTTACCTTTACCTGCTAATTCTGCGGGAGGCCAAATGACCTGGCGATTTATTAATGATTACGGCGCAGTCAGTGACCCGATAAAAATGATGCTGTAAGCAAGGGATAAGGATAGGCGTATTATGATGACGACCAGAATAGTGGTTGGCCTCACGGCAGGGACGTGTCTGATTTTCTCGCAAAGCCTGATGGCCGAGGTCAGTGTATTCAATCCGGCGCTTCTGGAAATCGACCATAAATCCGAAGTCGATATTCGTCAGTTTAACCGGGCAAATATGATGCCTCCTGGCGTTTATAGCGTTGATATTTTTATTAATGGGAAAATGTTTGAACGTCAGGATGTTACTTTTGTTCAGGATAACCCCGATGCCGATCTACACGCCTGCTTTATTGCCATTAAAAAAACGCTGGCCTCTTTTGGCGTAAAAGTTGATGCCTTGAAGTCGCTCAATAACGTGGATGAAACGACCTGCCTTGATCCTGCGCCACGTATTGAAGGCTCATCCTGGCAGTTCGACAGTGATAAATTACAACTGAATATATCCATTCCCCAAATCTACATGGACGCGATGGCTTTTGATTACATAAGCCCCACGCGTTGGGATGAGGGGATTAACGCGCTCACTATCAACTACGATTTTTCTGGTTCACATACCCTGCGTTCGGATTATGGTTCTGAGGAGACAGATACCAGTTATCTCAATTTGCGCAACGGGCTGAATATTGGGTCATGGCGGCTACGTAATTACAGTACCTTAAACACCACTGATGGTCGGGCGGAATACAACTCTATCAGCACCTGGATACAGCGTGATATTGCGGCATTAAGAAGCCAGATTATGATCGGCGATACGTGGACGGCGAGCGATATTTTTGACAGTACACAAATCCGCGGAGCACGCCTGTATACCGACAACGACATGTTACCTGCCAGCCAGAATGGGTTTGCGCCAGTAGTTCGGGGAATTGCAAAATCCAATGCCACTGTCATCATTCGCCAGAATGGCTACGTGATTTATCAATCTGCCGTTCCACAAGGTGCCTTTGAAATCACCGACCTCAACACTGCCAGCACAGGTGGCGATCTGGACGTGACTATCAAAGAAGAAGATGGTAGCGAACAACGATTCACCCAACCTTATGCCTCTTTGGCGATCCTCAAGCGTGAAGGTCAGACTGATGTTGATGTCAGTGTGGGGGAATTGCGCGATGAAGATGGCTTTACCCCTGATGTTCTTCAGGCACAGATCCTTCATGGTTTTCCCCATGGTTTTACATTGTATGGTGGCATACAGGCTGCTGAAAATTATGGTTCTGCCGCTCTGGGCGTGGGTAAAGATCTAGGTTCTCTGGGCGCAATTTCTTTTGATGTGACACATGCCCGCGCGAAATTTAGTCATGATGATACGGAAACCGGTCAGTCTTATCGCTTTCTGTATTCGAAACGTTTTGATGATACGGATACCAGCTTGCGCCTGGTTGGCTATCGTTACTCCACCGAAGGCTATTATACCCTCAATGAATGGGCGTCCCGGCGTAATAATCCTGAAGATTTTTGGGAAACCGGTAACCGCCGCAGCCGTGTGGAAGGAACGCTAACGCAATCACTGGGCAGAGATTATGGCAACTTATATCTGACATTAAGTCGCCAACAGTACTGGCATACCGATGATGTTGAACGATTAATGCAATTTGGCTACAGCAGTAGCTGGAAGCGTCTCTCGTGGAACGTCTCCTGGAGTTATTCCAATACTGCCCGGCAGGGGACGGGTAACAACCATGCCAGTGATAACACCAGTGAGCAGATCTACATGCTCTCTTTATCTGTTCCTTTATCGGGCTGGTGGGGAAATAGTTACGCCACCTATTCTGTTTCACAAAACGATAATTCCGGTAGCTCACATCAACTTGGACTCAGTGGTACGGCTCTGGAGAGAAATAATCTTTCCTGGAATTTAATGCAGTCCTATAACAGCCGTGATGATGAAGTCGGCGGTAATATGTCACTGACCTATGACGGAACTTACGGCACAGTGAACGGCAGTTATAACTACAGCCAAAATTCCCAGCGACTTAATTATGGTATCAGGGGAGGCATTCTGGCGCACAGTGAAGGAGTAACGTTAAGCCAGGAATTGGGTGAAACAATCGCTCTCGTTAAAGCGCCAGGGGCCGCCGGTTTGGAAATCGATAATATGCGTGGTGCAGCAACGGACTGGCGTGGCTATACGGTCAAGACACAGCTAAACCCTTATGATGAAAACCGGGTAGCAATCAGCGATAACTATTTCTCGAAGTCGAATATAGAACTTGATAATACCGTCGTTACGATGGTTCCCACCCGTGGCGCGGTGGTTAAAGCAGAATTTGTTACCCACGTGGGCTATCGCGTTCTTTTCAGAGTAATGAATGCAAAAGGTAAGCCAGCACCTTTTGGCGCTATTGCTTCTGTACAAAATACAAGCTCCGCTGATTCAGGAATTGTCGGTGACCAGGGAGAACTTTATCTCTCGGGCCTTCCTGAAAAGGGGCAGGTGATGCTCTCCTGGGGTGAAAATGCCGTCACTAAATGCACCTTCGATTATTCCCTTTCAATACCAGAAAGTGAGAGCGGCTTAATTGAACAAGGTGTGACATGTCATTAAAAGGATTTTTATGAATAAGTATATTATACAGTGGTGCTTTGCTGTCTTTATCTTCTCCTTTAGTGGCGTGGCACTTGCAGCCCCGAAAGGTATTTGTACCCCTGATAATGGTGTATTTCATAGTTTACTTGATTTTTCAGGTTTTCTGATTACGGCAAACGAGAACAGAGTCGGAACGACATTTAATACCGTAGTGACAAACGGAGACTCTTATCCTGCACATTGTCATTGTGATACAGGAACAGTGGGAGAGTTTCCTTATATATATTATACAGCAAGAATAAACGATGCCTTAAGTTATGCGGGGGTTCACTCTAATGTAAAATACTATGACCTGAATCCTAACCTTGATGTAGGGATATCAATAGACATTCTTGGTGTAGGGTATATTAACGCCCCTTTTGAATATCAGGCCAACAGGCCTTCCGGTAAATACAAATGTGATCGCACTGAACCATTAAATGCTTCCAGCGGGGCAAAAGCGAGAATTTATTTTTATGTCAAGAAAACATTTGCGGGAAAATTGATTGTTCCTCAAACGCTTGTGGCGAAATTGTACGGAACTATAAGTAATGATACGCCGGTTGACTATTCGCAACCGATGGCTGATATTTATATTCGTGGTGATATCACCGCGCCGCAGAGTTGTGAAATTAATAACTTACAGACGATTAATTTTGATTTTAGAGAAATTCCAGCAGCAGATTTTTCATCTGTTGTCGGGAGTACAGTAACAACGCATAAAATTACTAAAACGGTCACTATTGAATGTGAAAATTTAGGCGTATTGAATACTGATGATATCAGTACCTCTTTTTATGCTACCGAACCCAGTACTGACAACTCAATGGTCGTGACATCAAACCCGAACGTTGGGATAAAAATTTATGATAAAAATAATAAGGAAATCAACGTTAACGGTGGTGAACTGCCGACAGATATGGGTAAATCAACCGTCCTTGGTGAAAAAGACGGTAGCGTCACTTTTTCTGCTGCTCCTGCAAGCCTCACGGGGGCTCGCCCCGCACCAGGAACATTTACCGCTACTGCAACGATAACGGTTGAGATTGTTCGCTAAACTAACTGGACAACGGCGCTTCCACTCGCCGTTGCCATCTTACGCATTTTTCCCGCTATTCTTTAACATGACATGACAAAAAGATGACATCGTTTTTCTTTTTGTTGGCCATGAAAATCAATAAGTTAATCAATAAACTTGCTTTGTCATAAAACTGTCATATTCCATACATATAACTGTCACCTGTTTGTCCTATTTTGCTTCTCGTAGCCAACAAACAATGCTTTATGAATCCTCCCAGGAGACATTATGAAAGTTATGCGTACCACCGTCGCAACTGTTGTCGCCGCGACCTTATCGATGAGCGCTTTCTCTGTGTTTGCAGAAGCAAGCCTGACAGGTGCAGGTGCAACCTTTCCTGCGCCGGTGTATGCCAAATGGGCTGACACTTACCAAAAAGAAACCGGTAATAAAGTTAACTACCAGGGTATCGGTTCTTCCGGCGGCGTAAAACAGATTATCGCTAACACCGTTGATTTCGGTGCTTCTGACGCGCCGCTGTCTGACGAAAAACTGGCTCAGGAAGGCCTGTTCCAGTTCCCGACCGTAATTGGCGGCGTGGTACTGGCGGTTAACCTGCCGGGGCTTAAGTCTGGCGAACTGGTGCTGGACGGTAAAACTCTCGGCGACATCTACCTGGGCAAAATTAAAAAGTGGGATGATGAAGCCATCGCCAAATTGAATCCGGGTCTGAAACTGCCTTCACAGAATATCGCTGTAGTGCGCCGTGCAGATGGCTCCGGGACTTCCTTCGTCTTCACCAGCTACCTGGCGAAAGTGAACGAAGAGTGGAAAAACAACGTTGGTACTGGCTCTACCGTAAAATGGCCGATTGGTCTGGGCGGTAAAGGTAACGACGGTATCGCCGCGTTCGTTCAGCGTCTGCCGGGTGCAATTGGTTACGTTGAATATGCTTACGCGAAGCAGAACAACTTGGCGTACACCAAACTGATCTCCGCTGACGGTAAACCGGTTAGTCCGACCGAAGAAAACTTCGCTAATGCAGCAAAAGGTGCAGACTGGAGCAAAACATTCGCTCAGGATCTGACCAACCAGAAAGGCGAAGATGCGTGGCCTATTACCTCTACCACGTTCATTCTGATCCACAAAGATCAGAAGAAACCAGAACAAGGCACAGAAGTGCTGAAGTTCTTCGACTGGGCGTACAAAACCGGGGCTAAACAGGCGAACGACCTGGATTATGCCAGTCTGCCGGATAGCGTAGTTGAACAGGTTCGCGCTGCGTGGAAGACCAATATTAAAGACAGTAGCGGTAAGCCGCTGTACTAATAAAACTCCAGGCCGGATGAGGCGTTAACGCAGCATCCGGCATTACAAAATGACTTTGTAAACGCGTTTAACTGAAGAGTAACTTATGGCTGCAACCAAGCCTGCTTTTAACCCACCGGGTAAAAAGGGCGACATAATTTTCAGCGTGCTGGTAAAACTGGCGGCGCTGATTGTGCTATTGATGTTGGGTGGCATTATTGTCTCTCTGATCATCTCCTCCTGGCCGAGCATTCAGAAATTTGGTCTGGCTTTCCTGTGGACCAAAGAGTGGGATGCACCGAACGATATCTACGGGGCGCTGGTGCCGATCTACGGTACGTTGGTAACTTCGTTTATCGCGCTGCTGATCGCCGTCCCGGTGAGTTTCGGTATCGCCCTGTTCCTGACCGAGCTTGCGCCTGGCTGGCTGAAGCGCCCGCTGGGTATCGCCATTGAGCTGCTGGCAGCCATTCCAAGTATCGTTTACGGCATGTGGGGCCTGTTTATCTTTGCGCCGCTGTTCGCCGTTTACTTCCAGGAGCCGGTCGGCAATATCATGTCGAATATCCCGATTGTCGGCGCGCTGTTCTCCGGCCCGGCCTTTGGTATCGGTATCCTCGCGGCAGGCGTGATCCTCGCCATCATGATCATTCCGTACATTGCGGCGGTAATGCGCGATGTGTTCGAACAAACCCCGGTGATGATGAAAGAGTCGGCCTACGGTATTGGCTGCACCACCTGGGAAGTTATCTGGCGTATTGTTCTTCCGTTCACCAAAAATGGGGTAATCGGCGGCATTATGCTGGGTCTGGGGCGCGCGCTCGGTGAAACGATGGCGGTGACCTTTATCATCGGTAACACCTACCAGCTCGACAGCGCCTCGCTGTACATGCCGGGCAACAGTATCACCTCTGCACTGGCCAACGAATTTGCCGAAGCGGAATCCGGTCTGCACGTTGCCGCACTGATGGAACTGGGCCTGATCCTGTTTGTGATTACCTTCATCGTCCTCGCCGCATCGAAGTTTATGATTATGCGCCTGGCTAAGAATGAGGGGGCACGCTAATGGCTATGGTTGAAATGCAAACCACTGCGGCGCTGGCGGAATCCCGCCGCAAAATGCAGGCGCGTCGCCGCCTCAAAAACCGTATTGCACTGACGCTCTCGATGGCGACGATGGCCTTCGGTCTGTTCTGGCTGATCTGGATTTTAATGTCCACCATCACTCGCGGTATAGATGGTATGTCGCTGGCGCTGTTCACTGAAATGACGCCGCCGCCCAATACGGAAGGCGGTGGTCTGGCGAACGCCCTGGCGGGTAGCGGGCTGTTAATTTTGTGGGCCACGGTATTCGGTACGCCGCTGGGCATTATGGCGGGGATTTATCTGGCGGAATATGGTCGTAAATCCTGGCTGGCAGAAGTGATTCGCTTCATTAACGACATTCTGCTCTCCGCGCCGTCTATTGTGGTTGGTCTGTTTGTTTACACCATCGTGGTGGCGCAGATGGAGCACTTCTCCGGCTGGGCGGGTGTGATTGCGCTGGCGCTGTTACAGGTGCCGATTGTTATCCGCACCACCGAGAACATGCTGAAACTGGTGCCGGACAGCCTGCGTGAAGCGGCTTATGCGCTGGGTACGCCGAAGTGGAAGATGATCTCCGCGATTACGCTGAAAGCGTCGGTGTCCGGGATTATGACCGGTATCCTGCTGGCGATTGCCCGTATTGCTGGTGAAACCGCGCCGCTGCTGTTTACCGCGCTCTCCAACCAGTTCTGGAGCACGGACATGATGCAACCGATCGCCAACCTGCCGGTGACGATCTTTAAGTTTGCGATGAGTCCGTTTGCGGAATGGCAGCAACTGGCCTGGGCCGGGGTGTTGATCATTACCCTGTGCGTACTGCTGCTGAACATTCTGGCGCGCGTTGTTTTTGCGAAGAATAAACACGGTTAACACTTTGCCGGATGCGGCGTGAACGCCTTATCCGGCCTACGGTAAGCCTGATTCGCGAAGTGCATCAGGCACGATGAGGAAAAGATTGCAATGAGTATGGTTGAAACTGCCCCGAGTAAAATTCAGGTTCGTAATTTGAACTTCTACTACGGCAAATTCCATGCCCTGAAAAACATCAACCTGGATATCGCTAAAAACCAGGTTACGGCGTTTATCGGGCCGTCCGGCTGCGGTAAATCGACGCTGCTGCGTACCTTCAACAAAATGTTTGAACTGTATCCAGAGCAGCGCGCGGAAGGTGAAATTCTGCTCGATGGCGACAACATTCTGACCAACACTCAGGATATCGCTCTGCTGCGTGCGAAAGTGGGCATGGTGTTTCAGAAACCGACGCCGTTCCCGATGTCCATTTACGACAACATCGCTTTTGGCGTGCGTCTGTTTGAGAAGCTCTCCCGTGCTGACATGGACGAGCGAGTGCAGTGGGCATTGACCAAAGCTGCATTGTGGAACGAAACCAAAGATAAATTGCACCAGAGCGGTTACTCTCTCTCTGGCGGTCAGCAACAGCGTCTGTGTATTGCGCGTGGTATCGCCATTCGCCCGGAAGTGCTGCTGCTCGACGAACCGTGTTCGGCGCTCGACCCCATCTCTACCGGGCGTATTGAAGAGCTGATCACCGAACTGAAGCAGGATTACACCGTGGTGATCGTCACCCACAACATGCAGCAGGCTGCGCGTTGTTCCGACCACACGGCGTTTATGTATCTGGGCGAATTGATTGAGTTCAGCAACACGGACGATCTGTTCACCAAGCCAGCGAAGAAACAAACAGAAGACTACATCACCGGTCGTTACGGTTGATTCAGGAGTGCGTTATGGACAGTCTCAATCTTAATAAACATATTTCCGGCCAGTTCAACGCCGAACTGGAAAGCATCCGCACGCAGGTGATGACCATGGGCGGCATGGTGGAGCAGCAGCTTTCTGATGCAATCACCGCGATGCACAACCAGGACAGCGATCTGGCAAAACGCGTGATCGAAGGCGACAAGAACGTCAACATGATGGAAGTGGCAATCGATGAAGCCTGCGTGCGCATTATTGCCAAACGTCAGCCGACGGCGAGCGACCTGCGTCTGGTTATGGTTATCAGTAAAACCATTTCCGAGCTGGAGCGTATTGGCGACGTGGCGGATAAAATCTGTCGCACTGCACTGGAGAAATTCTCCCAGCAGCATCAGCCGTTGCTGGTAAGCCTGGAATCACTGGGGCGTCACACTATCCAGATGCTGCATGATGTGCTGGACGCGTTTGCGCGCATGGATATTGACGAAGCGGTGCGTATTTATCGTGAAGATAAAAAAGTCGATCAGGAGTACGAAGGTATCGTGCGCCAGCTGATGACTTACATGATGGAAGATTCGCGCACCATTCCGAGCGTACTTACCGCGCTGTTTTGCGCACGTTCAATCGAACGTATAGGTGACCGCTGCCAGAATATCTGTGAATACATCTTCTACTACGTGAAAGGGCAGGATTTCCGTCACGTCGGCGGCGATGAGCTGGATAAATTGCTGGCAGAGAAAGATTCGAAAGCGTAACGCTAAGCGTGCGCTGCACCTGGCTCTCTGCCCGGTAAAACTTACCGGGCAGAGTAGCATTACGAAAAATCGCCCCACAGTCTCAGCTTACCGCAGTGGAGACAGCGGAACAGATAACCCTGACAATCACCGCCGTTTTGCAAACATTTAGCTAGATCAGAATTTTTAATACCGAAATTTTCACAATCTTCTTCAAGATTGGCAAATTCATCGAGGCGATCTTTTATCTCATTCCAGCCCACATAGCCGATAAAAGCACAGAAATCGCCACAATGTGCGAGCCAGAATTCCTGCTGCCATCCATGATAACCTGGCGTGCGTTCAACCAACTCTTTCAGCATTTCGTCAGGATATGTGTTCTTAACACCGGCAAATTCGTCCTCTTCATCATACTCAAATTCAACGCCTTCAATGTTTGTATCATCCTGAAAACTACCTGCAAACTTTTCTGCCGCAGAACCGTCCGCAATGCACCACGGACAGAGATATTCAACTTCATCAACACAATAAAAAGGACCAGAGTAATAAACTGACGTCGGTTGTTCACAGCAATCGCACTCTACGGTTTTATCCTGCTTAAATGCGCCTGTTTCCAGTGGTTTTGGATGATATTTGAATAGGGGTAACGGCCTGATATTTTGAGTCATAGAAACATCCTGTCTGCTTTTGAGTAGCTTAAAGATAAAGCATCCCGCTTAGCGTAAAGAGTCTGTTTCAGGATATTAAATACCGAATCCTGGTAGACGCGTGATGCATTACCCGACGTTGAACTGACATATCAAACTCCCTTTGCTTACCTTTGAGCGCCTTGCCGGGCGGGGTAAGTGAAGGGAGTTTGAAGCGTTATGCCGTAATATTCCAGCCTCGTGCCTTCCAGAGCGCAGGTAACTGCGCCAACTCGGTAAAGGTGGTGACTTTCGGATGAACGATCGGCTTATTGTGCGGGGCAGCGCAGAAGTAAAACACTTCCATACCGGCATCGATTCCTGACTGCGCACCGGCGCTGGAGTCATCGACCAGAATGCAGTTTTCAACGTTCACATTCATCGCTTTTGCCGCATGGAACATTAATGCCGGGTCGGGCTTCCAACGCTGAATGTCGTAACCGCTGAACAGTTTTTCCGGGAAATAGTGCAGCATGTTGAGCTTACCAAGCGAATGCTGCATCTTGCTGACCGGGCCGTTAGAGACGACGCACATCGGCACTTTCACACAAGCCAGCAATTCGTTCGCTCCTGCAATCACCTCAAGCTCGCTATCAAACAGGCGCGCCACTTCCGCACGGTAAACGTGTTCGGCATCGGCACGGACCATTTCTACGCCCTGTTCTTTGCTAATGATGTCGATGATTTCGTAGAGTTTTACGCCTTTAAAGCGGGTAAAAATTTCTTCAAGGTCAACGTTAATGCCAAATTCCCTGAACATCGTGACATAGGCTCGAGAGCAAATAACCTCACTGTCGACCAGCGTACCGTCGCAGTCGAAAAATACCGCTTCTATCTGGGACATGTCTTTCCTTTATCGTTAGTTTAACGTTTTCGTCAGGCATATTCGCATGACGCAATCGTTGCCGTATAAGCAAATACAATGAAAAAAAGTTATCTTCAGCCGTCCATATTGTCTCATTTTGGTATACGATAGCGACGTATTTTCCCTCCTTGTTCGGAAATAGATAATGAGTCAACAACACACAACCCAGGCTTCTGGCCAGGGGATGCTGGAACGCGTGTTTAAACTGCGCGAACATGGCACGACGGCACGGACCGAAGTGATCGCCGGTTTTACCACCTTCCTGACGATGGTTTATATCGTTTTTGTTAACCCGCAAATTCTCGGCGTTGCTGGCATGGACACCAGCGCCGTCTTCGTCACCACCTGTCTGATTGCTGCGTTCGGCAGTATTCTTATGGGGCTGTTTGCTAATCTTCCAGTTGCGCTAGCACCAGCTATGGGCCTGAACGCATTCTTCGCCTTTGTCGTTGTGCAGGCGATGGGCTTGCCGTGGCAGGTCGGGATGGGCGCAATCTTCTGGGGCGCTATTGGTCTGCTGTTACTGACAATCTTCCGCGTTCGCTACTGGATGATTGCCAACATTCCGGTGAGTCTGCGTGTGGGGATCACCAGCGGTATCGGCCTGTTCATCGGCATGATGGGGCTGAAAAACGCAGGTGTGATTGTCGCTAATCCGGAAACGCTGGTGAGTATCGGTAATCTGACTTCTCACAGTGTGCTGCTGGGTATCCTCGGCTTCTTCATCATCGCCATTCTGGCTTCACGTAACATTCACGCAGCGGTGCTGGTTTCTATCGTGGTGACAACGCTGCTGGGCTGGATGTTGGGTGATGTGCACTACAACGGCATTGTCTCCGCGCCGCCGAGCGTGATGACCGTGGTGGGGCATGTGGATTTAGCTGGTTCATTCAACCTCGGACTGGCTGGCGTGATTTTCTCTTTCATGCTGGTTAACCTGTTTGACTCCTCCGGTACGCTGATTGGCGTGACTGATAAAGCAGGTCTGGCGGATGAGAAAGGTAAATTCCCGCGCATGAAGCAGGCGCTGTATGTCGACAGTATCTCTTCCGTGACCGGTTCGTTTATCGGTACTTCTTCTGTTACGGCGTATATTGAGTCCTCCTCCGGTGTTTCCGTTGGTGGGCGTACTGGTCTGACGGCAGTGGTTGTTGGTTTGCTGTTCCTGCTGGTTATCTTCCTGTCGCCGCTGGCGGGGATGGTACCTGGCTACGCCGCGGCTGGCGCGCTCATTTACGTTGGCGTACTGATGACCTCAAGTCTTGCGCGTGTGAAATGGCAGGATCTCACCGAATCCGTTCCGGCGTTTATTACTGCCGTGATGATGCCGTTTAGCTTCTCGATTACCGAAGGTATTGCGCTGGGCTTTATCTCCTACTGCGTGATGAAAATCGGTACAGGCCGTCTGCGCGACCTTAGCCCGTGCGTGATTATCGTGGCGCTGCTGTTTGTGCTGAAAATTGTCTTTATCGACGCCCACTAAAATCGATAGCGCGTTAAAAACCCGCCATGCATGATTGCTGGCGGGTTTTTTATTTAGATCTTAACGCGTTGAATAAACTCGCCAAATGCGGTCAACTGCCCGGTCAGGTGGTCCAGCGTTCCCGGATCAATCACTTCTCCAGTCTGTGGATCGACTTTGTTCTGAATCACGCCGCCCATAAACTCTGGTTTGTTCATTACCATTGCATCCAGGAAGACCAGAATCTGGCGCAGATGATACTGACAGCGTGCGCCGCCAATTACGCCCATTGAGCTGGTCTGAATCAACACCGGTTTACCGGCCAATGGCTGATCGGGCAGGCGGGAAAGCCAGTCGATGGCATTTTTCAGTCCACCCGGCACCGAGTAGTTATATTCCGGCGTCACGATCACCACACCATCCGCCTGACGAATCTGTTCCGCCAGAGCTTCAACCGTTGCTGGAAAACCGTCTTCCTGCTGTACGTCTGCGTCATATAAGGGAATGTCAGCAATAGATGGCAACGCGTTAACTTCCATACCCGCTGGGGCAATTTTCGGCAGGGTACGTGCAACCATGCCATTAAATGAACCTTTGCGCAGGCTTCCCAATAACGTAACCACCTTCAATTTTTCAGACATGATGACTCCTGTGGTTGTCTATCAATTTGGCAAAAATGACTTCACGGTAGAGAGCTGGGCAAAACGCATCATCCGGCTGGTAGGATTATTGGCGCGGCTGTGAATATCCGGCAGGCTTTTCCAGCCTTGCTTGCCATCAAACTCCCAGACATTGAGCTTTTCAATCGCTGGGCTGACCGCCACGGACCATACCAGCACTTCCTCTGCGTCGCATATCGCTTCTATATGATTTACATGGGCACATTTCAGGCGTCCCGCAATGGGCATCAACTGCAGATTTCGCGGGTCGTCATTCAAAACATCACCGGTAAGTTTTAGCACGCTTCGGCGCAGCGTGATGAGCTGCGCTCGCGCTTCGTTAGGATCGTTTTGCTTACTGATCCATAGTGATTCATTGCTGGAAAAAGCATGGTTATCGGGCGCGTGAGGGCTATGAAACCCACGAGTCGCGCGCTGTAGTTCCATATCGAGGCCACATTCACCTTCAGTTGTTAACGCCACTCCGACCATGTTTCCGGCATAGGCTATTGAAAATGATGGTAAATTTCTATCGTGGAAAACCGGCTTTCCTTTAGCCTGGGTGACGATTTCCGGCAATTCACTAATGCCGTACAGCAAGAACATCAGTTCTGCGAGTAAACCTCTGGACGCCAGGAAACGACTTTGACGATGAGGGGGAAGATTTAGGGCTTCTTGATGACACTGGGAGGGTAGACGAACAGATATCAGGTGTCCTTCCGTTAAAATCCCTCGGGCAAAGTGAGTCGCCATTTTTCGCTCCATGCTTAATGGTCCATTATGAATACAGAGTAATCATTTACTGAAATTATGGACAGACTAAAGCGGCGAAAAGTTCGATTCAGACAAATTTATTACATGTTTTTTACATTTTATCGCGAAATATGGTCGCGTTTTATACGATTTAATTATGTCATCGAGGCGTAAAGATTTTTAATGGTTTCCCGTAACCAGACGATCTTCGGGTTATGGCTGTTCCGTTTGTGCCACAGCAGAGTAAACGGCACTTCCAGCTTTTTTTGCTGGATTTCGTCAAACGGGAGAGGGAGTGCAACCAGTGGAAGCTGGTGGAGTTGGTTGTAGTACTGACAGTAGCGCGGTGCGGTCGCCAGTAGCAAATTGTCGGGCTGCGCCGCCATAAACAGTGACTGCTCGAATTCCGGCAGACTCATGGCAATCGTGCGTTCGCGTCCTGATTCCTGCAACACATTGTCCAGCGCCCAGGTATCGCTCTGTTCCCAGCAAATGCTGATATGTGGATAACGTAAAAAAGTATCCAGATCCCATTCTTCACGCAGCGCCGGATGATCTTTGCGCAACCAGACGCACGGTAAGTCTGTAAATAATACGTCATAATCAATAGACAACGGCAGAAGACTAAGCTGTTCTCGCGAGCGAGGGTGGCTTTCTCGTCCGGTAAAACCGATATCCACTTCGCCACGAATAATTGCATCCAACGAGTCATAATCCCAGTTGCGCAGTTTAATCGTCGCCTGTGGGTAACGCTGGTAAATATGTTTCGACAGCGTATTAAACATAATCATCATCAGCGGCGATTCTGCTGCCAGCTCAAACTTCAGACCACGTGGCGTTTGGTGGTGCGGTTTATCCAGCAGCAGATTGCTCATTTGCATCCACTCCGCCAGATTTTGCTCCATGCTGACCATCAGCGGCGTTGGCGTCAGGCCCAGCGGTGAGTTCACAAAGAGCAGGTCATCAAACCATATCCGAAGCTTTGCCAGAGATTTGCTCACCGCCGAAGGCGTCACGTTCATCCGCTTCGCCGCTTTGGTCACGCTGCGCTCCTGCATCAGCAATTGCAGGCAGAGCAGCAAATTCAGAGCAAGTGTGGTGATGGATTTCTTCATGAGCGGTAACGGGGCGTCCAGGCGCGACGAGCATAATCAGCAACAGGCTCACTATGCTACAGGCAATCAGAATCCCGATCAGCATATTCCATGCGCCTACGCCGACTACCGCCGCTAGCCAAATCCACAGTGATGAACCGCAAACCTGTGCAATGCCTAATGTCGAACTGGCTACGCCCGCGCGTAATGAAAACGGCCCTAACGCCTGACTCATTGCCACGCCGAATCCCACTGAAAAACCAGCGCAAATCAACGTGATGCCAAACAGCGAAACTGCATGGGAAGGCGAAAACGCAAGAATGATTCCCGCCGCCAGAAATAACACCTGCGAGGTGATCATCAACGTACGTGGCTTAAAAATCCCCAACGCAAATGGCGTGGAGAATGATACGGTCATGCTAACACCTGCGGTCAACGCCATAATGGTGGCATATTCTCCGCGCGCAAAGCCCATGATTTCCATCATCAATACTGGCGACGTATTCACGAAGGTAAGTATGACTGAGACGCTGAGGGTGGTGATAAGCACTCGGCTGAGGAAAAAGCGGTTAAGCAAAGACTCGGTATTTTCTCGTGTTTTGCCCGAAACGGCAGGTGCCGCAGGGCGGGTTTCTTTTAAAATAAACAATGACAACATGAGTACCGCGACACCCATCAGCGCCATTACCCAGAACAGGCTCTGCCACGGGAACTTAAGCATAATCAGATGGCCAAGCACTGGCGCTAACACCGGAATGATGCAGGTAATGCCGTTGAGTAATGACAGCACTTTTGCCCGACGTCGATCGTCCAGCGTGTCGCGTAAAATCGCGAATGCCACCACGTAACAACAGCCCGCGCCGAGTCCTTGCAGAAAGCGTCCTGCAAGAAATAACGCGCTGGTTTCAGCCAGTGAACAGAGCACAGAGGCGATAATAAATAGCGCCGCGCCGGGGATGGCGACAGGTTTTCTCCCTGAACGGTCGGCCACTTTACCGGCAAATAACATTGCTGCCGCCATCCCCGCAAGGTAAACGGAGAACGCAATATGCAACTGCGCTTCGCTGGCATTGAGATCGGCGGCGATGCGCGGTAAGCCGACCAGGTACATATCAATACCTGCGGGATAGAGTAAAACCAGAGCAAAACTACAAATTAAAAAGCGGGACATGGGATAAAGCGTCCTGACGGGAAGGTGACGCAAAGCATACGTGGTGAAGGAGAATCAGGCGAGTTGCCATTTGGACAAAAGAGATTTCCTTTCAGGCAAGAAGCCAGCGAATGACCGCTGGCTTCTTTAAGGGATTAGCCAAATTTAGGTAACACGTTAAAGACGTTGCCGAACCAGCACAAAATCACGGTGATACCAAAGAGAATGACAATCGCCGGAATAAGATTGCCGCCCCAGACCGTGAATATCTGATTGGGAAACTTCTTGCGGGCTTTGATTGCCAGTACCGCGGGGATAATGACCGCCCAGATGGTGGCGCACAGTCCGGCACCGCCAATCCCGTAAATAAAGCCATTCGGGAAGACGAGATACAACAAAGCGGGTGGCAGGAAGGTTAACAGCACGGTTTTGAAACGTCCGCCGTGGGAGTTATCAATCTTAAACAGATCCGCCAGGTAATCGAACAGCCCAAGCGTGACGCCAAAGAACGAACTGGCGACAGCTAAGTTGGAGAACACCAGCAGGCAAAATTCGATAATGCCATGCTGTTTGGTGCCGAGGAACGTTTTTACCAGTGAATCAACGTTGCCGCCCGAGGAGATAATCGCTTTAAAACTTTCTCGCGAGATATTCCCCATCGTGCAATAAAGCCAGAAGAGATAAATCACCAGTGCCAGCAGCGAGCCGAAAACTACGCTTTTGATTAGTTTATCTTTCTTTTTGCCATAGCAAATAATCAGACTGGGAATATTGCCGTGGAAACCAAATGACGCCAGACACACCGGCAAAGCCATAAAGATATACGGGAAGTAAGACGTCCCCGCAGTCGTGCTGGTGGAATCGCGCAGAATGGAATAATCGACCTGGAAGAAGAAAGAACCAAACACGATCACAAAGGAGATAATCTTCAGCCCGAGGAACAACGAGGTAATACGACTGGCGGCTAAAGAGCTTATCCACAATACGCTGGCAACGAAAATGGCCGTACAGATCCCGACAATGCGTGGATTAGCGTGATAGCCCAAATTCATCGATATCGTTTCGCTAATGATTGCGCCGTTAGCAGAGATATAAGCATAAGTGAGAATATAGAGAACGAAGGCAACGGTAATACCGCTAATAATGTTCCAGGTGTTGCCAATTAAATCTTTGGTGATGGTGTTAAAACTGGAGCCGACGGGGTAATTTAAGTTCGCTTCTAATAATAATAGGCCTGAATGTAACATTGAAAACCAGGCGATAATAAGAATAAAAGCGCCCCAAAAAAACCAGGCACCGGCAAGGTCAACTGGTAAAGCAAACATCCCACCGCCAATTACTGTACCGGCTATAACCATAACACCCCAAAATGCAGAGTGCTTTTTTTCTGATTGATCAGTCATGATGCCACCTTTAGAGGAAGGCTATTTTTGTTATTGAGGATGTAGGGGAAATAGAGTGGCTAACATCCTTATAGCCACTCTGTAGTGTTAATTAAACTTCTTTCAGTTTTGCGGTGAAGTGACGCAATACTTTTGGTTCGTAGGTAAAGGTTAATCCTTTAATATTTGTCGCGTTCTCTTTCACATGTTTGAAGGCTTCAATAATGAAGTCCATATGTGTTTGGGTATATGTTGCGCGTGGAATGGTTAAACGCAGCAGTTCTGCCGGGCAAGGCAGTTGTTTACCGGTTTTCGGATCGCGACCTAACAGGAAGGAACCAATTTCTACCGCACGGATACCGGCAACTTTATACAATTCGCAAGCCAGTGCCTGTGCCGGGAATTGATCTGCCGGGATATGTGGCAACAGTTTACCGGCATCAACGAACGCCGCATGACCGCCCGCCTGCTGGCATACTACGCCAATCTCTTCCAGACCATCGACCAGATACTGCACCTGCGCAATACGATAAGCCAGCCAGTCATGGTTCATGCCGTCATACAGACCCACCGCCAGACGCTCCATCGCACCGCCTTCCAGACCACCATAAGTCGGGAAGCCTTCCTGCACTACGCACAGCGTTCTGCATTCGGTGTAGACATCGAAGAAGCTGTCGTCTTTCACGCACAGCAGGCCGCCCATCGGCACCATCGCATCTTTCTTGGCGGACATCGCCAGCATATCGGCATATTTATAGGTTTCGCGAGTGATCTGCTCGATAGTCCAGTCTTTATATTCCGCTTCACGCTGTTTGATGAAATAGGCGTTTTCGGCAAAGCGCGCGGAGTCCATCACTACCGGAATATCGTATTTCTTCGCAATGCTGTACATCGCTTTCATATTTGCCAGTGAAACCGGCTGGCCACCTGCGGAGTTGCTGGTAATGGTCGCAACGATATACGGCACGTTATTCGGGCCAACTTCTTCAATACCGCGTTCTAAACCTTCGAGGTCAAAGTTGCCTTTAAAGTCGTAACGTACGCCAGTATCGAAGGCTTCTTTGATATAGACGTTACGCACGGTACAGCCGTTAATCTGGCTATGGCCCTGCGTGGTATCGAAGAAATAGTTAGAGAACGCCACCATTTTGCTGCGATCCAGACCTTTTTCCTGCTCGCGTTTTTTAATCAGTACTGGAATATAGATTTGCTCTGCGCCACGGCCCTGGTGAGTCGGAATAGTGTATTGATAACCAAAGATATTTTTTACTGACTCGGCTAACGCATAGTAGCTGCGGCTGCCACTGTAGGCTTCGTCGCCGCGCATCATCGCTGCCTGCATACTTTGGGTTACCGCCCCGGTGCCGCTGTCGGTCAGTAAATCGATAAACACATCTTCGCTATCCAGCAGGAACGGGTTCATACCAGATTTAATAATCGCTTCTTCACGGTAAGCGCGAGTCGTACGTTTTACTGGCTCAATAACACGAATGCGGAACGGTTCAGGGAGATGTTTAAAGTTTTCCATTGCATAATCCTTCATTTATTTTAATTACAGTGATCCCTGTGAATATTGCGTCTGCAATAACCATTAATTCACCATAATTATGTATACGAGTACATTTATTTAGACGAGCAAATAGATAAAGCAATAATGGCTTGTCTAAAAGGTAAAATTAAGGCATGGCAAACTAATAGATCACATTGAATCTAATTGGTTTGACTCTGGTGATGGCTACAGAAGGGCAAATTAAGGGCGGTGATCGACAATCCTGTTGTCAATATTGAACCACTTTGAGGTCACACATATATGTAAGATATTCATAATGCACTTATCCTCGAAAGACATGTTGCTACACTATTACATTAAGATTTTTATATCTATTCCTAAGTTTATTAAATGTGAATCGAATCACAATCGTTCGAGATGCATTATTAAATGTTTTTTTTCAGAAAAATACGCTGCATTAAAATTTTAATGTTTATAAGATGAATTGATTAATAAAAAGTATGCAAACAGGAAAACAAAGCCGCATCCTGATTACCAGATGCGGCTTCGTAAGTGCGGTTACTTACCGATACAGAAGCTGGAGAAAATCCGCCCCAGTAGGTCGTCAGAGGTAAACTCCCCGGTAATCTCGCTCAAGTTCTGCTGCGCCAGGCGTAGCTCTTCCGCCAGCAATTCGCCCGCCCATGCGCCCAACAGCTGTGCTTTACCTTGCTGCAAATGCTCCGCCGCCTGTTCCAGCGCCTGTAGGTGACGACGGCGCGCCAGGAAGCCGCCTTCCATGTTGGTGTCAAAGCCCATGCTCTGTTTGAGATGGTTACGCAGCACGTCCACGCCTTCGCCAGTTCTTGCAGAGAGACGAATCAACGCATGACCGTTCACTTCGCTCATTCCCAGCGTTTCGCCGGTGATATCGGCTTTATTGCGCACCACGGTGATCGGTAGTTTCGCAGGCAGACGGGCGATAAATTCCGGCCAGATCTCTGCCGGATCAACAGCGTCTGTCGTGGTGCCATCGACCATAAACAGCACGCGGTCGGCCTGTTCAATTTCCTGCCACGCGCGCTCGATACCAATACGTTCCACTTCGTCACTGGCTTCACGTAGCCCGGCAGTGTCGATGATATGCAGCGGCATTCCGTCAATGTGGATATGCTCACGCAGCACGTCACGCGTGGTTCCGGCGATATCAGTCACGATTGCTGCTTCACGGCCAGCCAGCGCGTTTAACAGGCTCGATTTACCGGCGTTAGGACGTCCGGCAATCACCACTTTCATCCCTTCGCGCAACAAGCTGCCCTGACGAGCCTCGGCACGCACTGCATCAAGATCAGCAATCACGTCATTGAGCTGGGCTTCAATTTTGCCGTCGGAGAGGAAATCGATCTCTTCATCGGGGAAATCAATTGCCGCTTCGACGTAAATGCGCAAGTGGGTGAGGGCTTCCACCAGATGGTTGACCCGTGCGGAGAATGCGCCTTGCAGCGAGTTAAGTGCCGAACGGGCTGCCTGTTCCGAACTGGCATCGATAAGATCGGCAATCGCCTCGGCCTGGGCTAAGTCGAGTTTATCGTTAAGAAACGCGCGTTCGGAAAACTCACCAGGGCGAGCAATCCGCAGGCCGGGAATGGTCAGAATGCGTTTTAACAGCAGGTCGAGGATCACCGGACCGCCATGACCTTGCAGTTCCAGCACATCTTCGCCGGTGAACGAGTTCGGGCCAGGGAACCATAGCGCAATCCCCTGATCGAGCACGCTGCCGTCGGCGTCTTTAAACGGAAGATAATCGGCGTAGCGCGGCTTAGGCAGTTTACCCAGCACGGTTTCGGCAACTTCACGGGCTTTGAAGCCGGAGATGCGCAGG
Source organism: Escherichia sp. E13S3 (assembly GCF_004212325.1). Classification (NCBI taxonomy): domain Bacteria; kingdom Pseudomonadati; phylum Pseudomonadota; class Gammaproteobacteria; order Enterobacterales; family Enterobacteriaceae; genus Escherichia; species Escherichia sp. E13S3. Next base: position 229,285 of record NZ_RHJR01000009.1, on the reverse strand, counting down.
AGGCCAACGCCGCCACGTCCCGGAGGCGTGGCCTGGGCTACGATAGTGTCATTATCGCTCATGATGTTCCTGTTGCTTTGTGTGGCGGATGCGCGGTGCTTATCCGCCCTACGAAAAGAAAAAAGGCGGTCAACTGACCGCCCTTATTTTAGCGAAAACTCACCGAATCAGGATTTTTTCTTCTCGCGGCTATGCAGGCCACGTTTTTCCAGACCGCGGTAAATCAGCTGCTGCTGAATAATGGTTACCAGGTTGCTGACGATATAGTACAGCACCAGACCTGACGGGAACCACAGGAAGAACACGGTGAAGATGACCGGCATAAAGGTCATGATCTTCTGCTGCATCGGGTCGGTCACAGTGGTCGGCGACATCTTCTGAATGAAGAACATCGTTACGCCCATCAGGATCGGCAGGATGTAGTACGGGTCCTGTGCCGACAGGTCGTGGATCCACAGTGCAAACGGTGCCTGACGCAGTTCAACGGAACCCATCAGCATGTAGTACAACGCCAGGAAGATTGGCATCTGGATAATCAGCGGGAAGCAGCCGCCCAGCGGGTTAACCTTCTCAGCTTTGTACAGCGCCATCATTTCCTGGCTGATACGCTGTTTGTCATCGCCCAGACGCTCACGCATAGCCTGAATCTTCGGCTGCAGCATACGCATCTTCGCCATGGAGGTGTACTGCGCTTTGGTCAGCGGGTACATGATGCCACGAACGATAAAGGTGATGATGATAATGGAGAAGCCCCAGTTACCCACAAAGCTATGGATCCATTTCAGCAGTTTGAACAGCGGCTGAGAAATGAACCACAACCAACCGTAATCAACGGTCAGGTCCAGGTGCGGAGCAACAGCTGCCATTTTGTCCTGAATTTCAGGGCCAACCCACAGGGTGCTGTTCATCGCGCCAGTCTGACCTGGTTGAACCAGTACCGGCTGAGATTTATAGCCGATAGCGGCGATGCCGTTACCCAGATTAGCGGTGTAGAAGTTGTTGGTGCCGTCGTTATGCGGGATCCACGCAGTCGCGAAATACTGTTGCAGCATCGCCACCCAACCACCTTTCGAAGAGATGTTCAGGTTTTCGTTATCGGCAATGGTATCGAACTTGTATTTCTCGTACTTCTCGTCAGGCGTGGAGTACGCCGCGCCACGGAAAGTATGCAGTGCGAAGTTGCTGCTTCCAGTGTCGAGATGCGGTGGCAGATTGATGGATTGCTTCAACTGACCAAAGGTGGAGATCTCCAGCGGTTTTTCGCCAGCGTTCTGCACGTTGTAGTTGACGTTGACAGCGTAATCACCACGTTTCAGGACAAACGTTTTGGTAAACGTGTTGCCTGCCGCGTCGGTATACGTCATCGGCACCTGCAGTTCGTTTTGACCTTCAGCCAACACATAAGCGTCTTTTTCAACGTTATACAGCGGACGCGGGCCGTTAGCCGGGTTATCCGGGCCATCACGACCGGTCAGACCGCTCTGTGCCTGATAAATAAACTGCGGTGAAGTTTCCAGCAGCTGGAACGGCTGGGTAGAGTTCAGCTCTTTCGGGTAAGCCGGGAGCAGAGCCTGTTCAACATCACCACCACGGGTGTTGATGGTCAGATCAAGCACGTCGGTCTTAACCGAAATCAGTTTCCCCTGGCCACTGGCCGGTACGCCCTGGTCGGCGGCGCTACCCGCTGCGGTGGTCGTTGTCTGCGTGGTCTGTTGGGCCTGAGGTTGCGGGTTTTTATCCTGCTCCCAGGCTTGCCAGATCATGAAAGACACGAACAGCAAAGCGATGACTAAAAGATTGCGTTGCGAATCCATCGTTAGTGTTCTCTGGTATCAAATGGTCCGGGCGGGACGGGATCGTCACCACCAGGGTGTAAAGGGTGGCATTTTAATACGCGTTTCACCGTCAACCAACTGCCTTTTATCACTCCAAACCTGCGCAATGCCTCAATTCCGTAGCTTGAACAGGTTGGAGTGAAACGACAATGCGGCCCGAGTAGCGGACTAATCAGGCGTTGATAGACCCGAATGAGGGCTATCAGGACCCGCGAGCCAGGCGACAGTGGCGGCGCCATAATTTTTCCAACGCTTCCGAGAGAGCACGGTTATCGAGGTCGGCAACCCCTTTTTTCGCCACCACCACGAAATCCATAGCCGGGAGTTCATGTTGGCGCAGACGGAAGCTTTCACGCGTCAGACGTTTAATCCGATTGCGTTCATGCGCGCGTCGAACGTTTTTCTTGGCGACAGTAAGACCGATACGGGGATGCCCCAGCGAATTCAGGCGGCCGAGAATGGTAATTTGCGGCGTGCCAGCCCGTTGTGGCTGCTGGAAGACGAATGTGAATTGACTGGGAGTTAACAAACGTAACTCCCTGGGAAATGCGAGCTTAACCACGCAGGGGTTAGCTATATTACTTAGAAACGGTCAGACGAGCGCGGCCTTTAGCACGACGACGTGCCAGAACCTGACGACCATTTTTAGTAGCCATACGAGCACGGAAGCCGTGAGAACGGTTGCGCTTCAGTACAGACGGTTGAAAAGTGCGTTTCATGGCGATTTCTACCTAAACTTGAATAAATTCAATGGCTTTATTGGATATCCGCCGAAAAATGAAACGATGGACACCGAAGCCATGGGTGATTAAAGAGGCCGGATTGTAATAATTGTACACTCCGGAGTCAATTCTCTTTCCTTATTTACCGCGCTTTTCCGCACCTTTTCGCTGGGAAAATGTACGGCTTCACACCAGTGAAAACCAGCATGGCGCGCCGGGGCGAGGATTATACGGGCTACCGGGTAAAGCGCAAGGATCGTCCAGGATCTTTATTAGATCGATTAAGCCTAATTTTGTCTAAGGTCATTAAATTTTCCAATATGCGGCGTAAATCGTGCCCGCCTTGCGGCAGGATCGTTTACACTTAGCGAGTTCTGGAAAGCCCTGTGGATAAATCGGGAAAATCTGTGAGAAACAGAAGATCTCTTGCGCAGTTTAGGCTATGATCCGCGGTCCCGATCGTTTTGCAGGATCTTGATCGGGCATATAACCGCAGACAGCGGTTCGTGCGTCACCCTCATGCAGGGTCTTTTCGACGTGCGTCAACAATCATGAATGTTTCAGCCTTAGTCATAATCGACTTTTGTTCGAGTGGAGTCCGCCGTGTCACTTTCGCTTTGGCAGCAGTGTCTTGCCCGATTGCAGGATGAGTTACCAGCCACAGAATTCAGTATGTGGATACGCCCATTGCAGGCGGAACTGAGCGATAACACGCTGGCCTTGTACGCGCCAAACCGTTTTGTCCTCGATTGGGTAAGGGACAAGTACCTCAATAATATCAATGGACTGCTAACCAGTTTCTGTGGAGCGGATGCCCCACAGCTGCGTTTTGAAGTGGGCACAAAGCCCGTGACACAAACGCTGAAAGTCCCTGCCAGCAATACAGTTGCACCCGCTCAGGCAGCGCAGGTGCAGCCGCAACGCGCTGCGCCTTCTACGCGCTCAGGCTGGGATAACGTTCCGGCTCCGGCAGAACCGACCTATCGTTCCAACGTCAACGTTAAACATACGTTTGATAACTTCGTCGAAGGTAAATCTAACCAACTGGCGCGCGCGGCGGCTCGCCAGGTGGCAGACAACCCGGGCGGCGCCTATAACCCGCTGTTCCTTTATGGCGGCACGGGGCTGGGTAAAACTCACCTGCTGCATGCGGTGGGTAATGGCATTATGGCGCGCAAGCCGAATGCCAAAGTGGTTTATATGCACTCCGAACGCTTTGTTCAGGACATGGTAAAAGCCCTGCAAAACAATGCGATCGAAGAGTTTAAACGCTACTACCGTTCCGTTGATGCGCTGCTGATCGACGATATTCAGTTTTTCGCCAATAAAGAACGATCCCAGGAAGAGTTTTTCCATACCTTTAACGCCCTGCTGGAAGGTAATCAGCAGATCATCCTCACGTCGGATCGCTATCCGAAAGAGATCAACGGTGTTGAGGATCGTTTGAAATCTCGCTTCGGCTGGGGGCTGACTGTGGCGATCGAACCGCCAGAGCTGGAAACCCGCGTGGCGATCCTGATGAAAAAGGCCGACGAAAACGACATTCGTTTGCCGGGCGAAGTGGCGTTCTTTATCGCCAAGCGTCTACGATCTAACGTACGTGAGCTGGAAGGGGCGCTTAACCGCGTCATTGCTAACGCCAACTTTACCGGACGGGCGATCACGATTGACTTCGTACGTGAGGCGCTGCGCGACTTACTGGCTTTGCAGGAAAAACTGGTCACTATCGACAATATTCAGAAGACGGTGGCAGAGTACTACAAGATCAAAGTCGCGGATCTCCTTTCCAAACGTCGATCCCGCTCGGTAGCGCGTCCACGTCAGATGGCGATGGCGCTGGCGAAAGAACTGACTAACCACAGTCTGCCGGAGATTGGCGATGCGTTTGGTGGTCGTGACCACACGACGGTGCTTCATGCCTGCCGTAAGATCGAGCAATTGCGTGAAGAGAGCCACGATATCAAAGAAGATTTCTCTAATTTAATCAGAACATTGTCATCGTAAACCTATGAAATTTACCGTAGAACGTGAGCATTTATTAAAACCGCTACAACAGGTGAGCGGTCCGTTAGGTGGTCGTCCTACGCTACCGATTCTCGGTAATCTGCTGTTACAGGTTGCTGACGGTACGTTGTCGCTGACCGGTACTGATCTCGAGATGGAAATGGTGGCACGCGTTGCGCTGGTTCAGCCGCACGAACCAGGGGCGACGACCGTTCCGGCGCGCAAATTCTTTGATATCTGCCGTGGTCTGCCTGAAGGCGCGGAAATTGCCGTGCAGCTGGAAGGTGAGCGGATGCTGGTGCGCTCCGGGCGCAGCCGTTTTTCGCTGTCAACCCTGCCAGCGGCGGATTTCCCGAACCTCGATGACTGGCAGAGCGAAGTCGAATTTACCCTGCCACAGGCGACGATGAAGCGTCTGATTGAAGCGACCCAGTTTTCTATGGCGCATCAGGACGTTCGTTATTACTTAAACGGTATGCTGTTTGAAACCGAAGGTGAAGAACTGCGCACTGTGGCGACCGACGGTCACCGTCTGGCGGTCTGTTCAATGCCAATTGGTCAATCTTTGCCAAGCCATTCGGTGATCGTGCCGCGTAAAGGCGTGATTGAACTGATGCGTATGCTCGACGGCGGCGACAATCCGCTGCGTGTACAGATTGGCAGCAACAACATTCGCGCTCACGTTGGCGACTTTATCTTCACCTCGAAACTGGTGGATGGTCGCTTCCCGGATTACCGCCGCGTTCTGCCGAAGAACCCAGACAAGCATCTGGAAGCTGGCTGCGATCTTCTCAAGCAGGCGTTTGCTCGTGCGGCAATTCTCTCTAACGAGAAATTCCGCGGTGTGCGTCTGTATGTCAGCGAAAACCAGCTGAAAATCACCGCCAATAACCCAGAACAGGAAGAAGCGGAAGAGATCCTCGACGTTACCTATAGCGGTGCGGAGATGGAAATCGGCTTCAACGTCAGCTATGTGCTGGATGTCCTGAACGCGCTGAAATGCGAAAACGTGCGCATGATGCTGACCGATTCGGTTTCCAGCGTGCAGATTGAAGATGCCGCATCACAGTCGGCTGCCTATGTTGTCATGCCAATGAGACTGTAATGTCCCTCACCCGCTTGTTGATCCGCGATTTCCGCAATATCGAAACCGCGGATCTCGCTTTATCTCCCGGCTTTAACTTTCTGGTAGGTGCCAACGGCAGCGGCAAAACCAGCGTGCTGGAAGCCATCTATACGCTCGGCCACGGTCGGGCGTTTCGCAGTTTGCAGATTGGTCGCGTTATTCGCCATGAGCAGGAAGCGTTTGTGCTCCACGGGCGTTTGCAGGGCGAAGAGCGCGAGACGGCAATTGGTTTAACCAAAGACAAACAGGGCGACAGCAAAGTCCGCATCGACGGTACTGACGGGCATAAAGTCGCGGAGCTGGCGCATCTGATGCCGATGCAACTGATAACGCCAGAAGGGTTTACTTTACTCAACGGCGGCCCCAAATACAGAAGAGCATTCCTCGACTGGGGATGCTTTCACAACGAACCCGGATTTTTCACCGCCTGGAGCAATCTCAAGCGATTGCTCAAGCAGCGCAATGCGGCGCTGCGCCAGGTGACACGTTACGAACAGCTACGCCCGTGGGATAAAGAATTGATCCCGTTGGCGGAGCAAATCAGCACCTGGCGCGCGGAGTATAGCGCCGGTATCGCGGCTGATATGGCCGATACCTGTAAGCAATTTCTCCCTGAGTTTTCTCTGACTTTCTCTTTCCAGCGCGGCTGGGAGAAAGAGACAGAGTACGCTGAGGTGCTGGAACGTAATTTTGAACGCGATCGCCAGCTAACCTACACCGCGCACGGCCCGCATAAAGCGGACTTACGCATTCGCGCCGACGGTGCGCCGGTGGAAGATACCTTATCGCGTGGGCAGCTTAAACTGCTGATGTGCGCCTTACGTCTGGCGCAAGGAGAGTTCCTCACCCGTGAAAGCGGGCGGCGGTGTCTCTACCTGATAGATGATTTTGCCTCTGAGCTTGATGATGAGCGTCGCGGGTTGCTTGCCAGCCGCTTAAAAGCGACGCAATCACAGGTCTTTGTCAGCGCGATCAGTGCTGAACACGTTATAGACATGTCGGACGAAAATTCGAAGATGTTTACCGTGGAAAAGGGTAAAATAACGGATTAACCCAAGTATAAATGAGCGAGAAACGTTGATGTCGAATTCTTATGACTCCTCCAGTATCAAAGTCCTGAAAGGGCTGGATGCGGTGCGTAAGCGCCCGGGTATGTATATCGGCGACACGGATGACGGCACCGGTCTGCACCACATGGTATTCGAGGTGGTAGATAACGCTATCGACGAAGCGCTCGCGGGTCACTGTAAAGAAATTATCGTCACCATTCACGCCGATAACTCTGTCTCTGTACAGGACGACGGGCGCGGTATTCCGACCGGTATTCACCCGGAAGAGGGCGTATCGGCGGCGGAAGTGATCATGACCGTCCTGCACGCAGGCGGTAAATTTGACGATAACTCCTATAAAGTGTCCGGCGGTCTGCACGGCGTTGGTGTTTCGGTAGTAAACGCCCTGTCGCAAAAACTGGAGCTGGTTATCCAGCGCGAGGGTAAAATTCACCGTCAGATCTACGAACACGGTGTACCACAGGCTCCGCTGGCGGTTACCGGCGACACCGATAAAACCGGCACGATGGTGCGTTTCTGGCCCAGCCTCGAAACCTTCACCAATGTGACCGAGTTCGAATATGAAATTCTGGCGAAACGTCTGCGTGAGTTGTCGTTCCTCAACTCCGGCGTTTCCATTCGTCTGAAAGACAAGCGTGATGGTAAAGAAGACCACTTCCACTATGAAGGCGGTATCAAGGCGTTCGTTGAGTATCTGAACAAGAACAAAACGCCGATCCACCCGAATATTTTCTACTTCTCCACCGAAAAAGACGGTATCGGCGTTGAAGTGGCGCTGCAGTGGAACGATGGCTTCCAGGAAAACATCTACTGCTTTACCAACAACATTCCGCAGCGTGACGGCGGTACTCACCTGGCAGGCTTCCGTGCGGCGATGACCCGTACCCTGAACGCCTACATGGACAAAGAAGGCTACAGCAAAAAAGCGAAAGTCAGCGCCACTGGCGATGATGCGCGTGAAGGCCTGATTGCCGTTGTCTCCGTGAAAGTGCCGGACCCGAAATTCTCCTCTCAGACCAAAGACAAACTGGTTTCTTCTGAGGTGAAATCGGCGGTTGAACAGCAGATGAACGAACTGCTGGCAGAATACCTGCTGGAAAATCCGACCGACGCGAAAATCGTGGTTGGCAAAATTATCGATGCTGCCCGCGCCCGTGAAGCTGCGCGCCGCGCTCGTGAAATGACCCGTCGTAAAGGTGCGCTGGACTTAGCAGGCCTGCCGGGCAAACTGGCGGACTGTCAGGAACGCGATCCGGCGCTCTCTGAACTGTACCTGGTGGAAGGGGACTCTGCGGGCGGCTCTGCAAAACAGGGGCGTAACCGCAAGAACCAGGCGATTCTGCCGTTGAAAGGTAAAATCCTCAACGTCGAGAAAGCCCGCTTCGATAAGATGCTGGCTTCCCAGGAAGTGGCGACGCTGATCACCGCGCTTGGCTGCGGGATTGGTCGTGACGAGTACAACCCAGACAAACTGCGTTATCACAGCATCATCATCATGACCGATGCGGACGTCGACGGCTCGCACATTCGTACGCTGCTATTGACCTTCTTCTATCGTCAGATGCCAGAAATCATCGAACGTGGTCACGTTTACATTGCCCAGCCGCCGCTGTACAAAGTGAAGAAAGGTAAGCAGGAACAGTACATTAAAGACGATGAAGCGATGGATCAGTACCAAATCTCCATCGCACTGGATGGTGCTTCCTTACATACCAACGCCAGCGCACCAGCTTTAGCGGGTGAAGCGTTAGAAAAACTGGTGTCTGAGTACAATGCGGCGCAGAAAATGATCGTGCGTATGGAGCGTCGTTATCCGAAAGCAATGCTGAAAGAGCTTATCTATCAGCCGACGCTGACGGAAGCCGACCTCTCTGATGAGCAGACCGTTACCCGCTGGGTGAACGCGCTGGTCAGCGAACTGAACGACAAAGAGCAGCACGGCAGCCAGTGGAAGTTTGATGTCCACACCAATGCCGAGAAAAACCTGTTCGAGCCGATTGTTCGCGTGCGTACCCACGGCGTGGATACTGACTACCCGCTGGATCACGAGTTCATCACCGGTGGCGAATATCGTCGTATCTGCACTCTGGGCGAGAAACTGCGTGGCTTGCTGGAAGAAGATGCGTTTATCGAACGTGGCGAGCGTCGTCAGCCGGTAGCCAGCTTCGAGCAGGCGCTGGACTGGCTGGTGAAAGAGTCCCGTCGTGGTCTTTCCATCCAGCGTTATAAAGGTCTGGGCGAGATGAACCCGGAACAGTTGTGGGAAACCACGATGGACCCGGAAAGCCGTCGTATGCTGCGCGTTACCGTTAAAGATGCGATTGCCGCCGACCAGCTGTTCACCACGCTGATGGGCGACGCCGTTGAACCGCGTCGTGCATTTATCGAAGAGAACGCCCTGAAAGCGGCGAATATCGATATTTAATGGCGTTAACAATGCGAGCGTGCCTGATGCGCTACGCTTATCAGGCCTACAAGACTCATGCAATGTATTGAATTTTCATGATTTTGTAGGCCGGAGAAGGCGTTAACGCCGCATCCGGCAAGAAGCTATAAGAAAAGGGCGGAAATTATCTCCGCCCTTTTTATTTCTGCAATCCGCAATTATCATCCCGCAGAACTATACTTTTTGAGTCAACACGTAACGCTTTACAGGTGATTATCATGGGGCTTTTTGATGAAGTTGTCGGTGCCTTTCTGAAAGGCGATGCGGGGAAATATCAGGCGATTTTAAGTTGGGTTGAGGAGCAGGGCGGCATTCAGGTGCTGCTGGAAAAACTGCAAAGTGGCGGCTTAGGTGCCATTCTCACATCCTGGTTGAGTAACCAACAAAGTAATCAACCGGTGAGCGGCGAACAACTGGAGTCGGCGCTCGGCACAAATGCGGTGTCCGATCTTGGACAAAAACTCGGTGTTGATACCAGTGCTGCTTCCAACATGCTGGCGGAACAATTGCCGAAGATTATTGATGCTCTATCGCCGCAGGGCGAAGTTTCGCCGCAAGCCAATAACGATTTGCTTTCCGCAGGGATGGAACTGCTGAAAGGAAAACTTTTCCGCTAAGCAAAAGGGGAGCACGCAACGCGCGTTGCATCCCCGTTTTCCCTCAGGTGTTGTACTGATTTTTGAGCGCAATCGCGTTAGCATGGGTCAGGAAACAATCTACCTGGGGAACTCATGGCTATCAAACTCATTGCTATCGATATGGATGGCACCCTTCTGCTGCCCGATCACACCATTTCACCCGCCGTTAAAAATGCGATTGCCGCAGCTCGCGCCCGTGGCGTGAATGTCGTGCTAACGACGGGGCGCCCTTATGCAGGCGTTCACAACTACCTGAAAGAACTGCACATGGAACAGCCCGGCGACTACTGCATTACTTACAACGGCGCGCTGGTACAGAAGGCTGCTGATGGCAGCACCGTGGCGCAAACAGCATTGAGCTATGACGACTATCGTTTCCTGGAAAAACTTTCTCGCGAAGTCGGTTCTCATTTTCACGCCCTGGACCGCACCACGCTGTACACCGCCAACCGCGATATCAGCTACTACACGGTGCATGAATCCTTCGTTGCCACCATTCCGCTGGTATTCTGCGAAGCGGAAAGAATGGACCCCAATATACAGCTCCTGAAAGTGATGATGATTGATGAACCCGCCATCCTCGACCAGGCTATCGCGCGTATTCCGCAGGAAGTGAAAGAGAAATACACCGTGCTGAAAAGTGCGCCGTACTTCCTCGAAATCCTCGATAAACGCGTTAACAAAGGCACTGGTGTGAAATCATTGGCCGACGTGTTGGGCATTAAACCGGAAGAAATTATGGCGATTGGCGATCAGGAAAACGACATCGCAATGATTGAATATGCAGGTGTTGGTGTGGCGATGGATAACGCTATTCCTTCGGTGAAAGAAGTGGCGAACTTTGTCACCAAATCCAACCTTGAAGATGGCGTGGCGTTTGCTATTGAGAAGTATGTGCTGAATTAATCTGTGGGCGGGCAAACAGCATGAATGCGTTTGCCCGCAGCGATTAACAATTTCTGGTCGTGCATAAAATCAGGAACTGGAGTGGTGACGTTACTATATCCAGCGTAAGAGTGACTGGTAGCAGCGCATTAACGAGGCCGCGCGGGACGCCATCTGTTGCTTTGTACTCATAAAATCCCACCGTAAAGGGTTGATGGAAAACCATCACGTTTGAGTAATCCGCTTTTTTATTTTTCTGGTGGATAGAGCCTTTCAAGCCGTCAAGTGCCCAAGTACAACGCCGGGTATCACAAATAAAACCATATTGTGTTGCCAGTGCCTTATCTTCTTCGTTGTTCCAGTCGTAATAGAGCGTAATAGCACCAGAGAATTTCTTATTACTGCTGCTTAAAATAAATTTCGCATTATCATGGACGGTGATTCTTTCGCCATGAATTGCCGGATCGTTCAGCATTTTAACCACATCACCGCCACCCGTGGTCAGCAGGTAGTCCAGCGATTCGCCAACAAAAACATAGCCTTTCGTACCGTTACTATCCTCTGCCAGTGATAAACCCGTAATCGTGTCTGACCGCCATTGCTGGGCATGTGGACGGCTTGCGGTATTAAAAACCAGTCCTGCGGTTAGACATCCGGTCAACGCGAATGCCAAAGAACACAAACCGGCAGCCTTAAAAAATCCTTTAAAATTCAACTTCATGATTAATCCTTTAAACAAGAGTGCTAAGCCGTTGAAAGCATACTCTTATTTCCCTCCTGATTAGCGCCCGACATCCCTTTTCAGATTTCTGCCCGGCGCATGTCATTTTTTATGCATTGTTCTTTTTGTGATCTAAATTGTAGTACAACAATATAAATTTGTACTACATTACGCGCACGGCAAACGCGAATGTCATCACGCTGGTACTACAAAGTTGCCGCGTTATGCATCGATCGGGGTAAAGTAGGGAAGAACATACAGAGCACAAGGACTCTCCATGACTCTCAATAAAACCGATCGCATCGTCATTACGCTGGGTAAACAGATCGTTCACGGCAAATACGTGCCAGGCTCGCCGCTTCCGGCCGAGGCGGAACTCTGTGAGGAGTTTGCAACCTCGCGCAACATCATCCGTGAAGTGTTCCGTTCACTGATGGCGAAGCGGCTGATTGAAATGAAACGTTATCGCGGCGCGTTTGTGGCAGCGCGTAACCAGTGGAATTACCTCGACACTGACGTACTGCAATGGGTGCTGGAAAACGACTACGATCCACGGCTTATCAGTGCAATGAGCGAAGTACGAAATCTGGTGGAACCTGCGATTGCCCGCTGGGCGGCGGAGCGCGCGACCTCCAGCGATCTGGCGCAGATTGAGTCCGCGCTGAACGAGATGATTGCCAACAATCAGGATCGAGAGGCGTTTAACGAAGCGGATATTCGCTATCACGAGGCGGTACTGCAATCGGTGCATAACCCGGTGTTACAGCAACTTAGCATCGCGATCAGTTCGCTGCAGCGGGCGGTTTTTGAACGAACCTGGATGGGCGATGAGGCCAACATGCCGCAAACGCTCCAGGAACATAAGGCGCTGTTCGATGCGATACGGCATCAGGACGGCGATGCGGCAGAGCAGGCGGCGCTTACCATGATCGCCAGCTCGACACGAAGGTTAAAGGAAATCACATGACAGTGTGCAACATCGCAATTGACTGGGGAATATCTCTATAATCCCCAGCGTGTGCCTCTCTCATGACGATAACCACAATGATATGCGTGGTGAAGAAACCCAATTGCACGGCGCGCAGGCACCGGGCAATCCGTAGAACGTACCACGTAGCAGGCAGCAGCATTTGTTAAGGCGTATCGAGAGGCAGTGCAATGAAAATCACCAAAATTACCACGTATCGTTTACCTCCCCGTTGGATGTTCCTGAAAATTGAAACCGATGAAGGCGTGGTCGGTTGGGGCGAGCCCGTGATCGAAGGCCGCGCCCGCACGGTTGAAGCGGCAGTTCACGAGCTGGGTGACTATTTGATTGGTCAGGATCCATCGCGCATCAATGATTTATGGCAAGTGATGTATCGCGCCGGATTTTATCGTGGCGGTCCGATCCTGATGAGCGCCATTGCCGGGATTGACCAGGCGTTATGGGATATCAAAGGCAAAGTGCTGAATGCGCCAGTCTGGCAACTGATGGGCGGCCTGGTTCGCGACAAAATTAAAGCCTACAGTTGGGTCGGTGGCGATCGTCCGGCGGATGTTATCGACGGCATTAAAACTCTGCGTGAAATCGGCTTCGATACCTTCAAACTGAACGGTTGTGAAGAACTGGGGCTAATTGATAACTCCCGCGCGATAGATGCGGCAGTCAACACCGTGGCACAAATTCGTGAAGCTTTTGGCAATCAGATTGAGTTTGGTCTTGATTTCCACGGTCGCGTCAGCGCGCCGATGGCGAAAGTGCTGATTAAAGAACTGGAACCGTATCGCCCGCTGTTTATTGAAGAGCCGGTGCTGGCGGAACAAGCCGAATACTACCCGAAACTGGCGGCACAGACGCATATCCCACTGGCGGCGGGTGAGCGCATGTTCTCACGCTTCGATTTTAAACGCGTGCTGGAGGCGGGCGGTATTTCGATTCTGCAACCGGATCTCTCCCATGCAGGCGGTATTACCGAATGCTACAAAATTGCCGCAATGGCAGAAGCCTATGATGTGACCCTTGCGCCGCACTGTCCGCTCGGACCGATTGCACTGGCCGCTTGCCTGCATATCGACTTTGTTTCCTATAACGCGGTACTTCAGGAACAAAGTATGGGCATTCATTACAACAAAGGCGCGGAGTTACTCGACTTTGTGAAAAACAAAGAAGACTTCAGCATGGTCGGCGGCTTCTTTAAACCGCTAACGAAACCGGGCTTAGGCGTGGAAATCGACGAAGCTAAAGTTATTGAGTTCAGTAAAAATGCCCCGGACTGGCGTAATCCGCTCTGGCGTCATGAAGATAACAGCGTAGCAGAGTGGTAATTCCTGCCACGTAAGCCCCTTATCGGGCACTAAAACAGCAATACAAAAATATAACCCTCTGTACATTACAGGGCAGGTGAGCGGCTTCGCTATGCCCAAAATCTGGAGAAAGCTCGCTATGGATATTCCCGTTAATGCAGCAAAGCCGGGGCGTCGGCGTTATCTGACGCTGGTGATGATCTTTATTACGGTGGTCATTTGTTATGTTGACCGCGCTAACCTGGCCGTGGCTTCCGCCCATATTCAGGAAGAGTTCGGTATTACGAAAGCGCAAATGGGCTATGTATTTTCGGCCTTTGCCTGGCTTTATACGCTATGTCAGATCCCCGGCGGTTGGTTTTTAGATCGCGTAGGTTCACGCGTGACTTACTTTATTGCGATATTTGGCTGGTCAGTGGCGACTTTATTCCAGGGCTTTGCCACGGGATTAATGTCATTAATTGGTCTGCGCGCGATAACCGGTATTTTCGAAGCGCCCGCTTTTCCGACCAATAACCGGATGGTGACCAGCTGGTTCCCGGAACATGAACGCGCTTCCGCCGTTGGTTTTTATACGTCTGGTCAGTTTGTCGGTCTGGCGTTTTTGACTCCGCTGCTGATCTGGATTCAGGAAATGTTGAGCTGGCACTGGGTGTTCATTGTCACTGGTGGTATCGGCATTATCTGGTCGCTGATTTGGTTTAAGGTTTATCAGCCGCCGCGCCTGACCAAAGGCATCAGCAAAGCTGAACTGGATTACATTCGTGATGGCGGCGGTTTGGTGGATGGCGATGCGCCGGTGAAAAAAGAGGCACGTCAGCCGTTAACAGCCAAAGACTGGAAACTGGTGTTCCATCGTAAACTGATTGGCGTCTATCTTGGGCAATTTGCGGTGGCTTCTACACTGTGGTTTTTCTTAACCTGGTTCCCGAACTATTTAACCCAGGAAAAAGGGATCACCGCGCTGAAAGCAGGCTTTATGACCACAGTGCCATTCCTCGCGGCGTTTGTCGGCGTCCTGCTCTCTGGCTGGGTCGCGGATCTGCTGGTACGTAAGGGCTTTTCACTGGGCTTTGCGCGTAAAACGCCGATTATCTGCGGCTTGCTGATCTCCACCTGCATTATGGGCGCTAACTACACCAACGATCCGATGATGATTATGTGCCTGATGGCGCTGGCATTCTTTGGCAACGGTTTTGCTTCGATTACCTGGTCGCTGGTTTCTTCTCTGGCACCGATGCGCCTGATTGGTTTAACCGGCGGCGTGTTTAACTTTGCCGGTGGTCTGGGCGGCATCACCGTTCCGCTGGTGGTGGGGTACCTGGCGCAGGGTTACGGTTTCGCACCTGCACTGGTTTATATTTCCGCCGTCGCGTTGATTGGCGCACTCTCTTACATCCTGCTGGTGGGCGATGTGAAGCGCGTTGGATAATCTTTCAACTGTGGAATATGCGCCACACCACTGCGCATAATCCACTTTCTTAAAGCCGGTGCGGTCAGGCATCGGCTTTTTACTATCTTGCCGAAGAGTTTTAAACGCAGTTTGCGGGTGGCGCGCCAGTAGGCGGCGTTGCTCTTCTCCGGCTGCTTCAGTAACACCGAACGCAGAATCTCTGCGCTATCCAGCGCATAGCTTATCCCCTCCAGCGAGCTGGCGCTGATAAATCCCGCCGCTTCACCAATCAGAAAGGCATTGTCCTTAGCGCAGACAAAATCCTGCCAGCGTGAGGGAAACAGCACCGTGCATTTTTCGCTTTTCACCGCCTTACCAAACTGGAACTGAAAGGCGCTCATTTTCTCTTTCAGTGCTGTGAAACGCGCCTGGCCATCTTTCATCGGATAGGCGCCGCCAAAGATAAAATAACCGTCTTTGCTGATACTCCATGAATAACAGTCAGTTATCGCATTATCAAAGATGCAGGAGTAGAACGGCACCGGATGTTTCTCTGCGAACCACTGCTGGATGGCGACATATTTACGAATCTGATGATCCGGGTAGAGATGTCGCCGCACCATCGAGTTGGCACCATCGGCACCGACCAGATAGCGGGCGGTAATATGCTGCTCCCAGCCGTCTGCGCGATAAATGACATGCCATTTATCATCCTCACGCCAGATTTTTCGGCACAGGCTATCGTGGTAAACCTCAACGCTGGCGGGGATCAGCGATTTCATCCACAAGTCGAAAGCATGGCGATTAATATTGATATAGCTTCGCTGGTAGTTACGCGTGAGCGATGCGGCGACGTCGACGGTTTTGACGCTGAAAATCTGCGGGTTGGCGATCACATCGACAGGAAGCGTCAGTCCATCGCGAATAAAAGAACGCTGTGCGTCCGGTGCCAGCAGACCACCGCAAGGCTTGCTGAAACCTTCAGTACCATGCTGGTGCTTTTTATCCAGCGCGATCACCTGCATTTTGCCTGCTAACTTTCGCGCCAACGCCGACCCTGCCGGGCCGAGGCCAATAATCGCCACGTCAAAATGTTCCATCTTTTCACTCACATTCATCACGATGGCAAAAGACTAATGTCTGAAAGTGAAGTCCTTGTGAAGTATGATGGCGGGAACCGTTTTGTATCAGGACCGCGCCATGAAACAGATAACCTTTGCTCCCCGTAATCACCTGCTCACCAATACCAATACCTGGACGCCCGACAGCCAGTGGCTGGTGTTTGACGTGCGTCCTTCTGGCGCGTCGTTTACCGGTGAGACCATTGAGCGTGTGAATATCCATACCGGCGAGGTCGAGGTTATCTACCGCGCGTCACAGGGCGCGCACGTCGGCGTGGTGACCGTTCATCCGAAGTCAGAGAAGTATGTCTTCATCCACGGCCCTGAAAATCCTGATGAAACATGGCATTACGATTTCCATCACCGTCGCGGCGTGGTTGTTGAAGGCGGCAAGATGAGCAATCTCGATGCAATGGATATTACCGTTCCGTACACTCCAGGGGCGTTACGCGGTGGCAGTCATGTACATGTCTTTAGCCCGAACGGTGAAATGGTGAGTTTTACCTATAACGACCACGTGCTGCATGAACGCGATCCAGCGCTGGATTTGCGAAACGTCGGGGTGGCAGCGCCGTTTGGTCCGGTCAATGTGCAAAAGCAGCATCCGCGTGAATACAGCGGTAGCCACTGGTGCGTGCTGGTGAGTAAAACAACGCCCACGCCGCAGCCTGGCAGCGATGAAATCAATCGTGCTTATGAAGAAGGATGGGTAGGAAACCACGCTCTGGCGTTTATTGGCGATACGCTTTCGCAAAAGGGCGAGAAAGTGCCGGAGCTGTATATTGTTGAATTGCCGCAAGATGAAAACGGCTGGAAATTGCCGGGCGACGCGCCGTTAAGCGGAACGGAATCAACTCTGCCCGCGCCACCGCGTGGCGTCGTGCAGCGACGTTTAACCTTTACCCACCATCGGGCTTATCCGGGGTTAGTCAACGTCCCGCGCCACTGGGTGCGGTGTAACCCGCAAGGAACGCAAATCGCGTTTTTAATGCGTGATGATCACGGTATTGTGCAACTGTGGCTTATCTCGCCACAGGGCGGCGAACCGCGCCAGTTAACCCATAACAAAACGGATATTCAGTCAGCATTCAACTGGCATCCATCGGGAGAATGGCTGGGCGTTGTGCTGGATAACCGTATTGCCTGCGTACACGCGCAAAGCGGTACGGTTGAGTATTTAACCGAAAACCACGCCAACCCACCTTCGGCGGACGCGGTGGTCTTCTCGCCGGATGGTCAATGGCTGGCGTGGATGGAAGCCGGCCAGTTGTGGATAACCAAAACTGGCCGCTAAATCAGTTCACGGGCATTCTGGCTGGTGGAATGACGGCATTGATGGCTTGCGCGTCGGCTTCGCTTTTTTCCACGCGCGAGCGAACTGAACTGTCTTTGCGGAACGCATCCCATGGCAGAAGTAGCGTATCCATGACTGCGGTAAATGGCATATCGAGAATTGCCAGCGATTTGGTTCCCCAGTTTGTTGTGTCATCACCAATCATGGTGGCACTGGCGCGGGTGCCGGGATACGTTCCCTCCTTCCCCCCGGTATGGGACATTACGCTGGAGCATCCTCCGAGTAATGCCATTCCGCTGCATATCATGAACGCTAACAACACATTTCTTATCATAATAAATTCATCTGTTGATCGTGGGTGTTGGCATGATGTGTTATAGCGATCCCTTGCTGAAAATAACATCATCATCATGTCGCACTGTGGCGGCTATCGCACTTTAACGTTTCGTGCTGCCCCCCAGTCTATGCAATAGACCACAAACTGCAAAAAAAAGTCCGTCGAAAAGACTTGAAAAGTGCATATCCAGACCCATTTTTATAGCGTAGCCAATGAGAACACGCCTGATGGGTGTTCTGGCTATCCGACCTGTCCATTGTGGAAGGTCTTACATTCTCGCTGATTTCAGGAGCTATTAATTATGCGTAACTTTGATTTATCCCCGCTTTACCGTTCTGCTATTGGATTTGATCGTTTGTTTAACCACTTAGAAAACAACCAGAGCCAGAGTAATGGCGGCTACCCTCCGTACAATGTTGAACTGGTAGACGAAAACCATTACCGCATTGCTATCGCGGTGGCTGGCTTTGCCGAAAGTGAACTGGAAATTACCGCCCAGGACAATCTGCTGGTGGTGAAAGGTGCTCACGCCGACGAACAAAAAGAGCGCACCTATCTGTACCAGGGCATCGCTGAACGCAACTTTGAACGCAAATTCCAGTTAGCTGAGAACATTCATGTTCGTGGCGCTAACCTGGTAAATGGTTTGCTGTATATCGATCTCGAACGCGTGATTCCGGAAGCGAAAAAACCGCGCCGTATCGAAATCAACTAATTCCCTAAGGCCGCAGTGCGCGGCCTGACATTTGATGCTCGCCGTCAGGGAGCATATGCGAATCTTCGGATTTGCAGGTACTTACTCGCTTCTTAGAAGGAGAAATGACTATGCGTAACTTCGATTTATCCCCACTGATGCGTCAATGGATCGGTTTTGACAAACTGGCCAACGCACTGCAAAACGCCGGTGAAAGCCAGAGCTTCCCGCCGTACAACATTGAGAAAAGCGACGATAACCACTACCGCATTACCCTTGCGCTGGCAGGTTTTCGTCAGGAAGATTTAGAGATTCAACTGGAAGGAACGCGCCTGAGCGTAAAAGGCACGCCGGAGCAGCCAAAAGAAGAGAAGAAATGGCTGCATCAAGGGCTTATGAATCAGCCGTTTAGCCTGAGCTTTACGCTGGCTGAAAATATGGAAGTCTCTGGCGCAACCTTCGTTAATGGTTTACTGCATATTGATTTAATTCGTAATGAGCCTGAACCCATCGCAGCGCAGCGTATCGCTATCAGCGAACGTCCCGCGTTAAATAGCTAATTAGCTATTCTCTTTGCCCCGCCAGTTTGGTGGGGCTTTTTTTTGCCTGCAATCTTCAACAATGTTTTAATTTTCGCCAATTTAAGATGTTCCGGCACTTTCTTTACCGTGATAATGTGCGCCATAAGGCAAATCTGCTTCACCGATTCAGCCATAATCCGTAGCAATTAAAATGTTATTTCAAGAGAAATGGACGATGAGTGATATAGCATTAACGGTCAGTATTCTGGCTTTGGTGGCGGTCGTCGGGTTGTTTATCGGCAACGTCAAGTTTCGCGGTGTTGGATTGGGCATTGGCGGCGTGCTGTTCGGTGGGATCATCGTCGGCCATTTTGTTTCACAGGCGGGGATGACATTAAGCAGCGACATGCTGCATGTTATCCAGGAATTTGGTCTGATCCTGTTCGTTTATACTATCGGTATTCAGGTGGGGCCGGGCTTCTTTGCCTCGTTGCGTGTCTCCGGATTACGCCTCAATTTGTTTGCTGTTTTGGTTGTCATCCTCGGTGGTCTGGTCACCGCCATCCTGCATAAACTTTTCGATATTCCACTTCCCGTGGTACTGGGGATTTTCTCCGGCGCGGTCACCAATACACCAGCGCTGGGTGCAGGTCAGCAGATCTTACGCGACCTGGGGACACCGATGGAGATGGTCGATCAAATGGGGATGAGCTATGCGATGGCGTATCCATTTGGGATTTGCGGCATTTTGTTCACTATGTGGATGCTGCGGGTTATTTTCCGCGTCAATGTTGAGACTGAGGCGTTGCAACACGAGTCCACGCGGACTAACGGTAGCGTGCTGATCAGGACCATTAACATCCGTGTTGATAACCCTAACTTACATAATTTAGCGATTAAAGATGTACCGATTCTCAATGGCGATAAAGTTATCTGCTCGCGATTGAAACGAGAGGAAACCCTCAAAGTACCTTCTCCGGAAACCATTATTCAGTTGGGCGATTTGCTTCATCTGGTGGGGCAGCCTGCGGATTTACATAATGCGCAATTGGTGATTGGTCAGGAAGTGGATACCTCGCTGTCGACGAAAGGCACCGATCTGCGCGTCGAACGCGTGGTGGTCACCAATGAGAATGTGCTTGGCAAACGTATTCGCGACCTGCATTTTAAGGAGCGCTATGACGTCGTTATTTCGCGCCTGAATCGTGCTGGCGTTGAATTAGTTGCAAGTAGCGATATTAGCCTGCAATTTGGCGATATTCTCAACCTGGTTGGACGCCCGTCCGCGATTGATGCCGTTGCTAATGTATTAGGTAATGCGCAGCAAAAATTGCAACAGGTACAAATGTTACCGGTGTTTATTGGTATTGGGCTTGGCGTATTGTTGGGCTCCATTCCGGTGTTTGTGCCTGGATTCCCGGCTGCGTTGAAGTTGGGGCTGGCGGGTGGTCCGCTGATTATGGCGCTGATCCTCGGGCGTATCGGCAGCATTGGTAAGCTTTACTGGTTTATGCCGCCAAGTGCCAACCTGGCGCTGCGCGAACTGGGTATCGTACTGTTTCTCTCGGTAGTTGGCCTGAAATCCGGCGGCGATTTTATCCATACACTGGTGGATGGCGAAGGGTTAAGCTGGATAGGCTATGGCGCATTGATTACTGCAATTCCGCTGATCACGGCTGGCATTCTGGCGCGGATGTTAGTCAAAATGAATTATCTCACGATGTGCGGGATGCTCGCGGGTTCAATGACCGATCCTCCGGCGCTGGCGTTTGCCAATAATCTTCATCCTACCAGTGGCGCGGCAGCGCTCTCTTACGCCACGGTGTATCCGTTAGTCATGTTCCTGCGCATTATCACACCACAGTTACTGGCGGTGCTTTTCTGGAGTATCGGCTAACTCCTTTTTGGGTGGAGTTACCGTCAATGGTACTCCACCTGGTATTCACAATGCATTTCTGAACATTACCGCGTTGCTTAAACCAGTGAACCGCCGGTCAGGAAGGAAAAGATAAGGAATATCAGCAAAATACTGCACACGATGCCGATACCAAAAAGCAAGGTATGGAAAGCCAGCGTCCCGCCGCCAAATACCAATGCGCCGCGAATGCCCCAGCGATTTTCCTTACGCATACCGCCAATAAATGCACAAAGTAGCGCAGCAATGGCCAGTGCGATACCGCTTTGATCGAGGATTTTATCGACATCAACCGTCTCTTTTTTCTCCACCGTAGTAATTTTTTCACCTTTTATTCCGGCGAGGAGACCTCTTTTAATTTCAGCCGTTTTGTCCGCCACGATGCTTTCCAGCGTTGGTGGTGGCGCGGCAAAAGGGCCGAATGAAAAGTGGATAATACCCATCAATAAAGCGATGGCACCGAACAGCATGCCCAGTGAACTGCTTTTATTTTGCGCTATGATACCCATCTGACCTCCTTGTAATGGATGGCAAAAGCATATCAGGAAACGGGCGGACGAAATTCTTAAAAATAACCGCTAAAGGCAGAGCGTTAGTGAAAGTGCAAAGGAGCAACAATGAAAATATCCCGCCTCGGAGAAGCGCCTGATTACCGCTTTTCGTTGGCTAATGAACGTACATTTCTGGCATGGATCCGTACCGCGTTGGGATTTCTGGCGGCGGGCGTCGGGCTGGATCAACTTGCGCCAGACTTCGCCACGCCCGTCATTCGTGAGCTGCTGGCGTTATTGTTATGCCTGTTTTCCGGCGGGTTAGCGATGTATGGCTATCTGCGCTGGTTACGCAATGAAAAAGCGATGCGTCTGAAAGAGGATTTACCCTATACCAACAGCTTATTAATCATCAGTTTAATATTGATGATCGTAGCGGTAATAGTCATGGGGCTGGTGCTGTATGCCGGATAATCGCAAAGCCAGACGCATTGCTGATCCCGGACTTCAGCCAGAACGGACATCGTTGGCGTGGTTTCGCACCATGCTGGGCTATGGCGCGCTGATGGCGCTGGCAATTAAACACAACTGGCATCAGGCCGGCGCGTTGTTCTGGATTTCTATTGGCATCCTCGCCATTGTGGCATTAATACTTTGGCGCTATACCCGTAATCGTAATTTAATGGATGTGACTAATAGTGATTTTTCTCAATTTAACGTAATCCGTGACAAATTTATGATCTCCCTCGCGGTGTTATCTCTTGCAATACTGTTTGCTGTAACGCATATACATCAACTAATCGTATTGATTGAGAGAGTCGCATGACAGGAAGTCAGGTTGTAAATGCTGAAGAGGACAGGCATAAATTGGTTGTAGAGTATAAAGACGCGCTACAACCTGCCGATTTTTATCAGAATTTCAAACAGCGGGGTCTTCGCTCCGTGCAAATTATTCCCCATATAGAATTTGATGACCGGGGCGAGCTGACAGCTTCTTCGGTGACGGCTGAACTGTGGGGACAATTTTTAATCGCACTGTTCGAGCATTGGGTGCGTGCAGATATTGGTCGTATATCAGTCGAACTTTTTGACGCCACGCTGCAAAAATGGTGCGGGAGCGAAAACGTACAACTTCGGCGGGAGTGTCAGGAGTGCGACTGGCATCGCTTGTGCCGGCATTCCCAGGAGGATTCTCCTGGCAACGTGCTTTGTGTTGGCTATCAAGCTTTTTATTCCCACTCTGCGCCGCACATGCGGGTGATGCGTGACCTGATAAAGCAGCATCGTTCTCCCATGGAGTTGATGACGATGCTGCGGTGACGTGAGCTTAAACAGGCTGCCCCTGATGCGACATCCGCGTCGCCAGCGGTAGCCAGCACAGCACGATCAACAATCCCATTAAGGTCATCAACAACCCCAGGCTGCCCTGACCGGTTTGCGGCAGCATCGCGGAGAGCGACGCCAGCACGCCGGAACCAATGTTTTGCAGGCCGCCGACCAGCGCACCAGCCGTGCCAGCCAGGAAGGGGAATGGCTCCATTGCGCCGCTGGTTGCCAGCGGAAACAGCATCCCGGCACCGAAAAAGAACAGCGCGGCGGGAACGAGCAACGTCCAGACATTCATCACGCTAAACCAGCCGGGGATCCACATCATCACTCCTGCCAACAGGCAGCAGATAACCGACTGCCACATTAACGTAGAGAAGCGTTTATTCGGTCGACCAGCAAACCATGCGCCGAAGAATGCCGCTGGAATTGGCAGAATAAACAAAATACTGACTGTCATACTGCTTAACCCTAACACTGCACCCATCAACACACCGGAACAGGCTTCGAAAGCGGCAATCCCTGCCAGACCACCAATTAACATCAGCAAATAGCAGTTAAAGCTGCCATTGCCAAAGAGTGTTTTATAACTGGTGAGCAGGCGCGTACGCGGCGCATCGACAGGGCGTGTTTCCGGCATCCAGCGCGCCATGCTGAACGTCACACTGGCACAAAGCACCAGTAAAAACAGATAACAGGCCCGCCAGCTCCACAGGGTATTCAGCAGGCCGCCAATGAGTGGTGCGAGCAACGGACTTACGAGAATCCCCATATTTAACATGCTATTAGCGTGACGAAGCTGTGTCCGTTCATATAAATCACGCGGCAATGTACGCGCCATTACGCCGCCGACCCCGGTCCCCATCCCCTGAATCGCACTGGCGGCAATTAACACCGTCAGGCTGGAAGTGGTGACTGCCACCAGTGTCGCCAACATAAAAATGGACATTCCGACGAGGATTACCGGGCGGCGTCCCACTCTGTCGGAAATTGGGCCATAAAATAGTTGTGAGATACCGTAGGTCAGCAGATAAGCGCCCATTACGCTCTGCACCGCCCCTTCACGGACGTTGAGATCTTGTGCCATATCGGCAATAGCAGGAATATAAATAGTTTGTGCCATCTGACCGACGGCCACGAGTAATACCAACATCAATAATAAATTGACGTTTCTATGCCTTTTCATTATCACGGACGCTTTTAAAAATATATTTAGAATAAGTTACTACGCATTCGAATAAATGCAGGAGAGGAATCTATCACATTGATAAATGTTAGCCAGATATATATACGGAATGATGAATAACAAAACGGCAGAAAATATAAACAACAGCGGCAATAAATGTTGCCGGAAGGACTTTGGCTTAAATAAATACTGTGGGCCGGATAAGATGCGTCAGCATCACATACGACACCAATCTGCCAGCAGAATATGAAAGGGGAGCGGTTTCCCGCTCCCCTTTAGTGCGGCTTGAATCTGAATCACTTCAGGTATTTCAGAACAGCATCAAGCAGTTGCAGTGCAGCAACAATGAGTTTGAGGATAAGAATGGCAATATCCACCAGGCTCATACGCGTCTCCTGTGGTTCAGGAGCACTGCCAGCTGACGTACCTTTCCGCTGCCTGTTGCCAGCTGTTGCGCACGCAGCTTCTTCAGAAGAAACGTTGTGCTTGTTGACATAACACAGTGTGCTCACGCGGGGTTAAGGCGCTGACGGCACCACCCGTTTCAGCCAGGACTTAGTGCGCCGGGTAACGATGCGGCCCCGCATAACACATTGCGTACAGTGATATTATAGAATTATACTGTATAAATAAACAGTAAAAATTAGACAAAATCAAAACTGTGATCGATACTCAATTATGCGCTAAATAAGTCAAAATTCGTGCCGAAATTGCGCGTTCTGCGCGGAACACGTATACTTTCAGTGTTGACATAACACAGTGTGCTTTGCGGATACCAGCCGCGGGCGGCTGACAAAACCTCGCTCCGGCGGGGTTTTTTGTTACCTGCGTTTCAGTACAAAACGTGATCGACTCCCCAATTATTCCTTGATGAAAAATTTTCCATTGTCTCCCCTGTAAAGCTGTGCTTGTATAAATATTGTTAAACACAAAACCAACAAGGTCCCCAATGACTACTTCCATGCTCAACGCGAAACTACTACCAACTGCGCCATCCGCCGCAGTGGTCGTCGTGCGTGTGGTGGTGGTCGTCGGCAATGCGCCGTAGGGACTGGAACAACACACGATTCCAAAACCCCGCCGGCGCAAACCGGGCGGGGTTTTTCGTTTAAACACCTCCCGGAAAGTCGGCCCAGAAGAAAAGGACTGGAGCATGGCAAGTTCGGGCACAACATCGACACGTAAGCGTTTTACTGGCGCAGAATTTATCGTTCATTTCCTGGAACAGCAGGGCATTAAGATTGTGACGGGGATTCCGGGCGGTTCGATTCTCCCTGTTTACGACGCCTTAAGCCAAAGCACGCAAATCCGCCATATTCTGGCCCGTCATGAACAGGGCGCGGGCTTTATCGCCCAGGGAATGGCGCGCACCGACGGCAAACCGGCGGTCTGTATGGCCTGTAGCGGGCCGGGTGCGACTAACCTGGTGACTGCCATTGCCGATGCGCGGCTGGACTCCATTCCGCTGATTTGCATCACCGGCCAGGTTCCCGCCTCGATGATCGGCACCGACGCCTTCCAGGAAGTGGACACCTACGGCATCTCTATCCCCATCACCAAACACAACTATCTGGTCAGACATATCGAAGAACTCCCACAGGTCATGAGCGATGCCTTCCGCATTGCGCAATCAGGCCGCCCTGGCCCGGTGTGGATAGACATTCCTAAGGATGTACAAACGGCGGTTTTTGAAATTGAAGAACAGCCCGCGGCGGCAGAAAAAGCCGCTGCGCCCGCCTTTAGCGAAGAAAGCATTCGTGACGCTGCGACAATGATTAACGCCGCCAAACGCCCGGTGCTTTATCTGGGGGGCGGTGTCATTAACGCGCCCGCGCGGGTGCGTGAACTGGCTGAGAAAGCGCAGCTGCCCACCACCATGACCTTAATGGCGCTGGGCATGTTGCCAAAAGCACATCCGCTGTCGCTGGGCATGCTGGGGATGCACGGCGTGCGCAGCACCAACTATATCTTGCAGGAGGCGGACCTGCTGATTGTTCTCGGTGCGCGTTTTGATGACCGGGCAATTGGCAAAACTGAAGAGTTCTGCCCGAATGCCAAAATTATTCATGTGGATATCGACCGCGCGGAGCTGGGTAAAGTTAAGCAACCGCACGTGGCGATTCAGGCGGATGTTGATGATGTGCTGGCGCAGCTGATCCCGCAGGTGGAAGCCCAGCCGCGTACAGAGTGGCACCAACTGGTGGCTGATTTACAACATGAATTCCCGTGTCCTATTCCGAAAGCGTGCGATCCATTAACACATTACGGGCTGATTAATGCCGTTGCCGCCTGTGTCGATGACAATGCGATTATCACCACCGACGTGGGTCAGCATCAGATGTGGACAGCGCAGGCCTATCCGCTCAATCGACCACGTCAGTGGCTGACTTCTGGTGGGCTGGGAACGATGGGCTTCGGTTTACCCGCAGCGATAGGTGCGGCGCTGGCTAACCCGGATCGCAAAGTGTTGTGTTTCTCCGGCGACGGCAGCCTGATGATGAATATTCAGGAGATGGCGACCGCCAGTGAAAACCAGCTGGATGTCAAAATCATCCTGATGAATAACGAAGCACTGGGACTGGTGCATCAGCAACAGAGTCTGTTCTACAAGCAGGGAGTTTTTGCGGCCACCTATCCGGGAAAAATCAACTTTATGCAAATTGCGGCCGGGTTCGGCCTCGAAACCTGCGATTTGAATAATGAAACCGATCCTCAGGCGGCATTACAGGAAATTATCAATCGCCCTGGTCCGGCGCTGATCCACGTACGCATTGATGCCGAAGAAAAAGTGTACCCAATGGTGCCGCCAGGCGCGGCAAATACTGAAATGGTGGGGGAATAAGCCATGCAAAACACAACTCATGACAACGTGATTCTGGAACTCACCGTTCGCAACCATCCCGGTGTAATGACCCACGTGTGTGGGCTTTTTGCCCGTCGTGCTTTTAACGTCGAAGGCATTCTTTGTCTGCCGATTCAGAACAGTGATAAAAGCCACATCTGGTTACTGGTCAATGACGATCAGCGACTGGAACAAATGATAAGCCAGATAGACAAACTGGAGGATGTGGTGAAAGTGCAGCGTAATCAGTCCGACCCGGCAATGTTTAACAAGATAGCCGTATTTTTTCAGTAACCGCTCAAGGCTTGAACAGTGGCGCGCTTATCGTTAAGGTAAGCGCGTTTTTTTACCCGCCAGGACAAGACCATGATAACCGTTGCTCTTATAGACGATCACCTTATCGTCCGCTCCGGCTTTGCGCAGCTGCTGGGGCTGGAACCTGATTTGCAGGTAGTTGCCGAGTTTGGTTCCGGGCGCGAGGCGCTGGCGGGGCTGCCGGGGCGCGGTGTGCAGGTGTGTATTTGCGATATCTCAATGCCGGATATTTCTGGGCTGGAGCTGTTAAGCCAGCTACCGAAAGGTATGGCGACAATTATGCTCTCCGTTCACGACAGTCCGGCGCTGGTTGAACAGGCGCTTAACGCGGGGGCGCGCGGCTTTCTCTCTAAACGCTGTAGCCCGGACGAGCTGATCGCTGCCGTGCATACGGTTGCAACTGGCGGCTGTTATCTGACGCCGGATATCGCTATTAAACTGGCATCGGGCCGTCAGGACCCGCTAACCAAACGCGAACGCCAGGTGGCAGAAAAACTGGCGCAAGGGATGGCGGTGAAAGAGATTGCCGCCGAACTGGGGTTGTCGCCAAAAACTGTGCATGTACATCGTGCCAATCTGATGGAAAAACTGGGCGTCAGCAACGACGTTGAACTGGCGCGGCGCATGTTTGATGGCTGGTGATGAAGACATTTTTCTCCCGCTTAAATACTGTAGTTTCCTGCTTTTTTATCTTCTCTGCCGCATGGTTTTGCCTGTGGAGTATCAGCCTGCACCTGGTTGAACGACCGGATCTGGCAGTATTGCTGTTTCCGTTCGGTCTGCGACTGGGGCTGATGTTGCAATGCCCGCGCAGATACTGGCTGGTGCTGATGGGCGCAGAATGGCTGCTGATTTACTGGCTGACGCAGGCGGTTGGGTTAACGCATGAACCGTTATTGATGATCGGTAGTTTGCTGACGTTACTTCCTGTGGCGTTGATTTCTCGCTATCGCCACCAGCGCGACTGGCGCACGTTGCTGTTACAGGGCGCGGCACTGACGGCGGCGGCGTTATTACAGTCATCCCCCTGGCTTTGGCATGGGTACGGAAACGAGCCCTGGAACGCCCTACTGATGACCTTAACCGGCGGCCTGACGCTGGCCCCCATTTGCCTGGTGTTCTGGCACTATCTGGCGAATAACACCTGGCTGCCGCTGGGGCCATCGCTGGTTTCCCAGCCGATCAACTGGCGTGGGCGGCATCTGGTCTGGTATTTGCTGTTGTTTGTTATCAGCCTGTGGTTGCAACTGGGGCTGCCGAACGAACTTTCGCGCTTTACCCCGTTTTGTCTGGCGCTGCCGATTATCGCCCTGGCCTGGCACTATGGCTGGCAAGGGGCGCTGATTGCGACGTTGATGAACGCCATCGCGCTGATCGCCAGTCAAACCTGGCGCGATCATCCGGTCGATTTATTGCTTTCACTGCTGGTGCAAAGCCTCACTGGCCTGTTACTGGGCGCAGGCATCCAGCGGTTGCGTGAACTTAACCAGTCGCTGCAAAAGGAACTGGCGCGTAATCAACATCTTGCCGAGCGGTTGCTTGAAACCGAAGAGAGTGTGCGTCGCGACGTAGCGCGTGAACTGCACGATGATATCGGCCAGACCATCACCGCCATTCGTACTCAGGCTGGTATTGTCCAGCGGCTGGCGGCGGATAACGCCAGTGTGAAACAGAGCGGGCAGTTAATTGAACAGTTGTCGCTGGGCGTTTACGACGCGGTGCGCCGCTTGTTAGGGCGGTTACGTCCGCGCCAGTTGGATGATCTGACCCTGGAGCAGGCCATCCGTTCATTGATGCGGGAAATGGAGTTGGAAGGGCGCGGCATTGTCAGTCATCTCGAATGGCGGATAGATGAATCAGCGCTAAGTGAAAACCAGCGCGTAACCCTATTTCGTATCTGTCAGGAGGGGCTGAACAACATTGTGAAACATGCAGATGCCAGTGCGGTTATCCTGCAAGGCTGGCAGCAGGATGAGCGTTTAATGCTGGTGATTGAAGACGATGGTAGTGGTCTGCCGCCAGGTTCCGGGCAGCAAGGTTTTGGCCTCACCGGAATGCGCGAGCGCGTCACCGCGCTGGGCGGCACCTTGACCATCTCCTGCCTGCACGGCACGCGTGTCAGCGTTTCTCTACCTCAACGTTATGTTTAAGGCTTGATGATGTTGCCGTTTCTGAAAGCGCCTGCCGACGCACCGCTGATCAGCGATAAAAGTGAAATTGATGCTCGCTACCGCTATTGGCGTCGGCATATTTTGCTGACCATCTGGCTGGGCTATGCGCTGTTTTACTTCACGCGTAAAAGTTTTAACGCCGCCGTACCAGAAATCCTTGCCAACGGCGTGCTCAGCCGTAGCGATATCGGCCTGTTAGCAACGCTGTTTTACATTACCTACGGCGTATCGAAATTTGTCTCCGGCATTGTCAGTGACCGCTCTAATGCCCGCTATTTTATGGGGATTGGGCTTATCGCCACTGGCATCATCAACATTCTGTTTGGCTTCTCCACCTCGTTGTGGGCGTTTGCCGTGCTGTGGGTGCTGAACGCCTTTTTCCAGGGCTGGGGTTCGCCGGTTTGTGCGCGTCTGTTGACTGCCTGGTATTCTCGTACCGAGCGCGGCGGTTGGTGGGCGCTATGGAATACGGCGCATAACGTCGGCGGCGCACTCATTCCCATTGTGATGGCAGCGAGCGCGCTGCATTACGGCTGGCGTGCCGGGATGATGATTGCGGGTTGTATGGCGATAGTCGTGGGGATTTTTCTCTGCTGGCGGCTGCGCGATCGCCCGCAGGCGTTAGGTTTACCAGCGGTTGGTGAATGGCGGCACGACGCACTGGAGATTGCTCAACAACAAGAAGGGGCGGGGCTGACGCGTAAAGAGATCCTCACCAAATATGTGTTGCTGAATCCGTATATCTGGCTGCTTTCGTTCTGTTATGTGCTGGTCTATGTGGTTCGTGCGGCGATCAACGACTGGGGCAACCTGTATATGTCCGAGACGCTGGGCGTCGATCTGGTCACGGCGAATACGGCAGTAACGATGTTTGAACTGGGCGGGTTTATCGGTGCGCTGGTAGCCGGTTGGGGCTCGGACAAACTGTTTAACGGCAACCGCGGGCCGATGAATTTGATTTTTGCTGCGGGGATTTTGCTTTCCGTCGGCTCGCTGTGGTTGATGCCATTTGCCAGCTACGTGATGCAGGCAACCTGCTTTTTCACCATTGGTTTTTTTGTCTTTGGCCCGCAGATGTTAATCGGTATGGCAGCGGCAGAGTGTTCCCACAAAGAGGCGGCAGGTGCGGCGACGGGGTTTGTCGGCTTGTTTGCTTATCTGGGGGCGTCGCTTGCCGGTTGGCCGCTGGCGAAAGTGCTGGATACCTGGCACTGGAGTGGTTTTTTCGTGGTTATCGCCATTGCCGCCGGGGTCTCGGCACTGTTGTTACTGCCCTTTTTGAACGCCCAGGCTCCACGCGAAGCGTGATGCATCTCACTTTTCTACCTCATATCCGGCAAAACTAAGAAATTTTCCTGGTTTTGCCTGGACGCTATCTCAAGCCTGATTTGCTGCAGGTTTTTACAATGCCATCATTCGTTAATTCTTTCCCAAAATAATTCAAGTTGCAGGAGCGCGAGCAGCTAAGGCACCTGCGGCCTGAAGTATGAAGGGAAATCAGGAGTAACCCATGCTGGCTTTCTTAAACCAGGTTCGCAAGCCGACCCTGGATCTTCCGCTCGAAGTGCGGCGCAAAATGTGGTTCAAACCGTTCATGCAATCCTATCTAGTGGTCTTTATTGGCTACCTGACGATGTACCTGATTCGCAAGAACTTTAACATCGCACAGAACGACATGATCTCGACCTACGGGTTGAGCATGACGCAGCTGGGGATGATTGGCCTGGGCTTCTCCATCACTTACGGCGTGGGTAAAACGCTGGTTTCCTACTACGCCGACGGCAAAAATACCAAACAATTCCTGCCGTTCATGCTGATCCTGTCTGCTATTTGTATGCTGGGCTTCAGCGCCAGCATGGGCAGCGGCTCGGTTAGCCTGTTCCTGATGATTGCCTTCTACGCCTTAAGCGGCTTTTTCCAGAGTACCGGCGGTTCGTGCAGTTACTCCACGATTACCAAATGGACGCCGCGTCGTAAGCGCGGGACCTTCCTCGGTTTCTGGAACATTTCCCACAACCTCGGCGGCGCGGGGGCGGCGGGTGTGGCGCTATTCGGCGCAAATTACCTGTTCGACGGTCACGTGATCGGCATGTTTATCTTCCCGTCGATTATCGCGTTAATTGTCGGTTTCATCGGTCTGCGTTATGGCAGCGACTCCCCTGAAGCGTATGGTCTTGGCAAAGCTGAAGAACTATTCGGTGAAGAGATTAGCGAAGAGGACAAAGAGACGGAATCCACCGACATGACCAAGTGGCAGATCTTTGTCGAATATGTTTTGAAAAACAAAGTGATCTGGCTGCTGTGCTTCGCCAACATCTTCCTGTACGTGGTACGCATTGGTATCGACCAGTGGTCAACCGTGTACGCTTTTCAGGAACTGAAACTTTCTAAATCGGTGGCGATTCAGGGCTTTACGCTGTTTGAAGCCGGTGCTCTGGTTGGCACGCTGCTGTGGGGCTGGCTCTCTGACCTGGCGAACGGGCGCCGTGGCCTGGTGGCGTGTGTTGCACTGGCGCTGATTATCGCCACGCTTGGTGTGTATCAACACGCCAGCAACCAATATATCTATCTGGCTTCTCTCTTTGCATTAGGTTTCCTGGTATTTGGTCCGCAACTGTTGATTGGCGTGGCGGCTGTTGGCTTCGTACCGAAAAAAGCGATCGGCGCTGCCGATGGGATTAAAGGCACTTTCGCCTACCTGATTGGTGACAGCTTTGCCAAATTAGGTCTGGGAATGATTGCCGATGGTACGCCAGTGTTCGGCCTCACCGGCTGGGCAGGCACCTTCGCCGCACTGGATATCGCCGCTATTGGCTGTATCTGCCTGATGGCGATAGTCGCGGTGATGGAAGAACGAAAAATCCGCCGCGAGAAAAAAATTCAGCAGTTGACAGTGGCATAAACGTAACTGGTGACTTTTGCCCGGCATGACGCCGGGCTTTTTTTTATTATTCAGAGATTTCCAGCGCGGTGAAGGCAAACTTCTCGCCATCAAACAGCCCCTGACTGGTCAGTTTCAATGCGGGGATCACCGGCAGGGAAAGAAACGCCATCTGAATAAACGGTTCATCGGGTAACGGACCACATTCACGGGCAGCGACTTTTAACGCGTCAATTTGCTCTGCCAGCGACTGCGCCGTGTCGGTGCTCATCAGCCCGGCAATGGGCAACGGTAGATGACTCTGTACCTGGCCGTTACGGACCACGCACAGCCCGCCGCCATCCTGAATTACCTGATTGACCGCCAGCGCCATCTCTTCTGCGCTACGACCGATCACCACAATATTATGGCTGTCATGGCTGACTGTCGCTGCCAGCGCGCCTTCATTCAGGCCAAAGCCGCCGAGCAAACCACAGGCCGGAGCCAGACGTTGCCCGTAACGCTCAAGTACGGCAATAAAGCACACATCATCGCGATCAAAACCATTTTCGCTGTAGACGCTGGAGCGGGAGTGCGTGATCAGTTCGTTATGGATGACATCAATGACGCGATAGCGTTTTCCGGGGGTAAATTGCAGGGCAAAGTCGCTGGCGGAAACTGGCTGGCGATCAATGGTATTGCCATATGGCGGGGCGGATTGTGCCAGTCTCGCCGACTCTTCTGCCTGCAAGGTTTGTGCGTCAATCGGTTCGCCTTTCACCAGTACCTGTTGCACTGTGACTTTACGCGCGTCACTTAATAGGACAATGTCGGCCTGCTTGCCGGGAGCCAGTAAACCGAGATGATTCAGACCAAAATGGCGCGCCGTCGACCAGCTGGCTACGCGATATGCCACATGCAACGGCACATTGTGTTGTTCAATCAGGCGGCGAATTAAGGCGTCGATATGCCCTTCGTGAGCGATTTCCCACGGGTTACGGTCATCAGTACAAAGCATGCATTGTGGGCTGTTAAATTCGTTGATCAACGGAGCCAGCGCGTTGAGATTGCGGGCAGCGGACCCTTCGCGGATCATCAACGACATGCCGAGTTGTAATTTTCGGCGTCCTTCTTCCAGCTGATAACTTTCGTGGCAGTTTTCAATACCCGCGGCAATATAGGCGTTAAGTTCTTTACCGCTTAGACCGGGGCAGTGACCATCCAGTGTCAGATGGCGAAAGGCGTCCAGTTTATCGAGCAGCGCATTTTGTCCGCTAATTACGCCAGGGTAGTCCATCATTTCGGCCAGACCAGTAACCTGAGGATGGTCGCGCCAGGCGAGCATCTGTTCGAGGGTAAAACTGGCACCGTTAACATCGCAGCCTTCCAGGGCGGGTACGCAAGAGCTGACCTGCAAATACTGGTTTTGCTTTGCCTGTTCGGCACAGCGAGCAAACCAGGCAAACCCGGCTTCGCCCATCACGTTGACGATTTCATGAGGATCGCAAATAACAGTCGTCAGGCCGCGTGGCAGAGTGGCGGTTTCAAAGGTGACTGGGGTCATCATGCTGGATTCAATATGCAGGTGAGCATCAATAAACCCCGGTACTGCCGTTGCGCCGTGGGCGTCAATTCGGCGCGAAGCCGGAGCATCAACGTATTCTGCGCCGACACCGGCAATGTAACGTCCTTTAATCACGATTGGGCCGGGAATTTCTCCGCCATTGATCAGATCCAGAATAGAGACATTATCAATAATATAATCGGCAGCGGCTTCGCCACGGGAAACGGCTAACAATTCCTGGTATTCTACCCGACTAATGTGATGAAATTTATGGCTAATAGAATTGTTCATATTTTTTCTCATTTTGATTTTATCAATTTGATTATTATTTATCATAAAGAAACGTCGCGAGATTATTAAAGAATATCCATTAATGTGCAATTGAAATGTGATAATTATCACTGAACCGTTGTTGTCATTTGTTTTACAAAAGCAAGGGATTAAATCTCCTCCAATGGACAAAAAAATGAATAATGACAATACCGATTACGTGAGTAATGAATCAGGGACGCTTTCGCGATTATTTAAACTACCGCAACACGGGACAACCGTTCGCACAGAATTGATTGCGGGTATGACCACTTTTTTAACTATGGTGTACATCGTTTTTGTTAACCCACAAATTCTTGGCGCAGCGCAAATGGACCCAAAGGTGGTGTTTGTTACTACCTGTTTGATTGCGGGCATTGGCAGTATTGCGATGGGAGTTTTTGCTAATCTTCCCGTCGCGCTGGCGCCTGCGATGGGGCTGAATGCGTTTTTCGCCTTCGTGGTGGTGGGGGCGATGGGTATCACCTGGCAGACGGGAATGGGCGCTATTTTCTGGGGCGCAATTGGGCTATTTTTGCTGACTCTTTTTCGTATCCGTTACTGGATGATCTCCAACATTCCGTTAAGTTTACGTATTGGTATCACCAGTGGTATCGGGCTATTTATTGCCTTAATGGGATTAAAAAATACCGGTGTTATTGTCGCCAATAAAGACACGCTGGTGATGATTGGTGATTTAAGTTCCCACGGCGTGTTGTTAGGTATTTTAGGTTTTTTTATTATAACCGTGTTGTCATCGCGTAATTTTCATGCGGCGGTGTTGGTTTCTATCGTCGTCACTTCCTGCTGTGGATTATTTTTCGGAGATGTTCATTTCAGCGGAATCTATTCTATTCCACCTGATATTAGCGGTGTTATTGGCGAGGTTGATTTGAGCGGGGCATTATCGCTTGAGCTTGCCGGTATCATTTTCTCCTTTATGTTGATCAACCTATTTGATTCATCAGGAACATTAATTGGTGTAACTGATAAAGCTGGCTTAATAGATAGTAACGGTAAATTCCCTAACATGAATAAGGCGCTATATGTTGATAGCGTGAGTTCGGTGGCTGGCGCGTTTATCGGAACTTCCTCTGTTACCGCCTATATTGAAAGTACTTCTGGCGTGGCGGTCGGCGGTCGCACGGGGCTGACTGCGGTTGTTGTTGGCGTTATGTTCCTGTTAGTTATGTTCTTCTCGCCGCTGGTGGCGATGGTTCCACCTTACGCCACCGCCGGGGCGTTAATCTTTGTTGGCGTGTTGATGACATCGAGCCTTGCACGCGTTAACTGGGATGATTTTACCGAATCGGTACCCGCATTTATCACCACGGTGATGATGCCCTTTACGTTCTCGATCACTGAAGGGATTGCGCTCGGCTTTATGTCTTACTGCATCATGAAAGTGTGCACCGGGCGCTGGCGCGATCTGAATCTGTGTGTGGTGGTTGTAGCGACATTGTTTGCGCTGAAAATCATCCTGGTGGATTAGTATCTGATAAGTGTTTCCAGATATCATGAGTGCCGGTTACGCAGGAGAACTCATGATCTGGATAATGCTCGCTACGCTGGCGGTGGTGTTTGTGGTTGGTTTTCGGGTGCTGACATCCGGGGCCAGAAAAGCGATTCGCCGCCTCAGCGATCGGTTGAATATTGATGTTGTACCCGTTGAGTCAATGGTTGATCAAATGGGAAAGTCAGCCGGTGACGAATTTTTACGTTATCTGCATCGCCCGGATGAGTCGCACCTGCAAAATGCCGCGCAGGTGTTGCTTATCTGGCAGGTTGTCATTGTCGATGGTAGCGAGCAGAACCTGCTGCAATGGCATCGGATTTTACAAAAAGCCCGCCTTGCCGCGCCGATTACCGATGCTCAGGTCAGGCTGGCGCTGGGTTTTCTGCGCGAAATAGAGCCTGAAATGCAGGAGATTAATGCATTCCAGATGCGCTACAACGCATTTTTTCAGCCTGCTGAGGGCGTTTACTGGCTGCATTAAAACCGCTTTGCCTGATGCGACGCTGGCGCGTCTTATCAGGCCTACAGACCGAGTACGGATAAGGCGTTCACGCCGCATCCGGCAATCTTTGTCTTGTTCCGTTTCGATCTTACCCCTACCTCATGCAACACTGTAAAAGTTGCAAAAACGTTAAATGCATCACACATTTCAATGTTAGACTGGTCGGCTTTTCCCCCTGAAACATGCCACGGGTAACACCATGAGTGAATATATCGAAGAAAACCGCGGCGCGGACGCCATTACCCGACCGAACTGGTCAGCCGTTTTCTCGGTGGCGTTTTGCGTCGCCTGTCTGATTATCGTTGAGTTTTTGCCCGTCAGTTTGTTGACGCCGATGGCGCACGATTTAGGCATTTCGGAAGGGGTTGCCGGGCAATCGGTGACCGTAACCGCTTTTGTGGCGATGTTTGCCAGTTTGTTTATTACCCAGACCATTCAGGCCACTGACCGCCGCTACGTTGTCATTCTGTTCGCCGTTTTGCTGACGCTTTCCTGCTTGCTGGTTTCCTTTGCCAACTCATTCAGTCTGCTGTTAATCGGTCGCGCCTGTCTGGGGCTGGCGCTGGGTGGATTCTGGGCGATGTCGGCGTCGCTGACCATGCGCCTGGTACCGCCTCGTACAGTGCCGAAGGCGCTGTCGGTGATTTTCGGTGCGGTGTCCATTGCGCTGGTAATTGCCGCGCCATTGGGCAGTTTTTTAGGCGAGCTTATCGGTTGGCGCAATGTCTTTAATGCGGCGGCGGTGATGGGCGTGCTGTGTATTATCTGGATTATCAAATCATTGCCTTCGCTGCCTGGCGAACCGTCACATCAGAAACAAAATGCCTTTCGCCTGTTGCAGCGTCCGGGGGTGATGGCCGGGATGATCGCCATCTTTATGTCCTTCGCCGGACAGTTTGCTTTTTTCACTTATATTCGCCCAGTGTATATGAATCTGGCGGGATTCGGCGTTGATGGCTTAACGCTGGTGCTGTTGAGTTTTGGTATCGCCAGTTTTGTTGGTACATCGCTTTCGTCGTTCATTCTCAAACGTTCGGTGAAACTGGCCTTAGCGGGCGCACCGTTTGTGCTCGCCCTGAGCGCGCTGGTACTGACGCTGTGGGGAAGCGATAAAATTGTTGCTACCGGTGTGGCGATTATCTGGGGGCTGACCTTTGCTTTAATTCCTGTTGGCTGGTCAACGTGGATCACTCGCTCATTGGCCGATCAGGCAGAAAAGGCTGGGTCTATTCAGGTGGCCGTTATTCAGCTTGCCAATACCTGCGGTGCGGCAATCGGCGGTTATGCGTTGGATAACATTGGTCTGACTTCGCCGCTGATGTTGTCCGGCACATTGATGTTGCTGACTGCATTGTTAGTTACTGCAAAGGTGAAAATGAAGAAATCCTGATATCAGGTAAAGAAGCGTTGGTCAGTGGTTGTTGCCGTTCTTACATATCCGGGCATTCTACCTTACCCAACGCTTCCCAATAATTGCTCTGATTATTACGTTCCATCGCCACGATGGCCTCGCGTATATGTTGTTTATTGTTTTCATCTGACAACATTAACTTTTCCCACGCTTCATCTGACAACGATGCCTTCGGGGTGCAAATTTTCCGCAAATCCTCTAATACCGTATTTTTCTCTTTTGCGGACTGCAGTGAGCTAAAAGGCGACTCGGCGTATACGATGCCTGGCATAGCGAAAAAAGTGAAAATAAGCAGTAGTGTCGTTGGTTTCATGGATTCAACCTTTTACAAATGTGTATCGAATGAAGCATAAGTGTAGTTTGCTTTCATCGCTCTCATCATGCTGTACGAAACGCGCTTGCGTGGTCAGTAAGAAGTGCCAGACCTTATATTCCACTTTTATTCCTTTTTATTCTTATCGATAGCGTTTCGTTTTTTAAACCGCAGCGACCTTACCGCTATAGTCAGGTAATCATTAATAAAAGGATAAAAAAATGAAACTGACAACACATCATCTACGGACAGGGGCAGCATTATTTCTGGCGGGGATCCTGCTGGCAGGCTGCGACCAGCAAAATAGCGATGCAAAACACATTAAAGTTGGCGTCATTAACGGTGCCGAACAGGATGTGGCAGAAGTCGCTAAAAAAGTGGCCAAAGAGAAGTATGGCCTTGAAGTTGAATTGGTTGGATTTAGTGGTTCGTTGTTGCCGAACGATGCAACTAATCAGGGTGAACTGGATGCCAATGTCTTCCAGCATCGTCCTTTCCTTGAACAGGATAATCAGGCGCACGGTTACAAACTGGTGGCGGTAGGAAATACCTTTGTCTTCCCCATGGCTGGCTATTCGAAAAAAATTAAAACAGTCGATCAGCTAAAAGAAGGAGCGACAGTAGCGATTCCGAATGATCCGACCAATCTGGGGCGTGCGCTGTTACTGTTGCAAAAAGAGAAACTTATTACCTTAAAAGAGGGGAAAGGTTTACTGCCAACGGCGTTGGATATTACTGAGAATCCACGCCATTTGCAGATAATG
Source organism: Escherichia sp. E13S3 (assembly GCF_004212325.1). Lineage (NCBI taxonomy): Bacteria > Pseudomonadati > Pseudomonadota > Gammaproteobacteria > Enterobacterales > Enterobacteriaceae > Escherichia > Escherichia sp. E13S3. The sequence goes on along the minus strand of NZ_RHJR01000009.1, from coordinate 190,707 downwards.
GAGCTGGAAGGGGCACAGTTGCCACGTGTACTGGACGACCCGAAAGTGGATGTAGCGATTATCAGCACCACTTACATCCAGCAAACAGGACTTTCTCCGGTGCACGACAGCGTATTTATTGAAGATAAAAATTCACCGTATGTGAACATTCTGGTGGCGCGGGAAGATAATAAGGATGCAGAAAACGTGAAGGAGTTTCTGCAATCTTATCAGTCACCAGAAGTTGCTAAAGCGGCAGAAACCCTCTTTAACGGTGGCGCGGTGCCTGGCTGGTAATGATCAACCGTGCCGCGCCGGACGATTACATTTTTCTGGCGCGGCGGCGGGAATCCATTGAAATCAAAATCACCGATGACAGAATCAGTAGCGTTCCCAGCCAATCTGGTAATGTGAAGGTGATCCCCAGCAACAGCAAAGAGAGCAGCGCGCTACTTAATGGTTCTGCGCAACTCAAAATACTGGCTTTCGGCCCGCCAATTAACTGTGCACCTTTCAGATACAGACTAAAGGTCAGCGAAGTTCCAATTACCACCAGATAGAAAAAAGCCAGGATCAGGCTGCCATTAACCACGAAATTTGTTCCTTGCCCGGCATAAAAGGGCAGCAGGACCAGCCCACCAATGAGCATACTCCAGCCGACGACGGGCAGCGTGCCGTAACGGGCAATGAGCGTTGAGGGGTATGTCGTATAGAATGCGGCAGCAAAGGCTGAAGCAACTCCCCAGAACAGCGCAGCAGGAGAGATCGACAACGATGTTGGATTACCGTGGGTGACCAGCAAAAATGTGCCTATCAGGGAGGTCAAAATCGCGGTAAATACCAGAATACCGGGGCGCGATTTTCGTACCAGTGAGAACCAGGCCACGATAATCGTTGGTGATAAAAATTGCAGCACCGTTGCTGTAGCTGCATTGGATTTTTCAATCGTCAGTAAGAAAGTTAGCTGGACGGTCAGGGCGCCAACAATGGAAAAAATAAGCAGGCTGATGGCATCTTTATGATTTTTAACGATTGAGAAGACTTTATCGCCGTGGACAAAAGAGAGCGTCAGCAGAATAAATCCGGCAAATATCAGTCGCGTCATGGTCAGAAACTGCGATGACATCTGACTTTGTTCCATGATGTATTGCGCGCAAACGCCTGAACTTCCCCATAATACGGCGGCAATCAGAACGTTCATCATCCCCTTTCTGGTGGAACCCATTTTTCCCTCTGCATACTATTTTGTCGTTTATGTATGCAGGCATGATAGCAAAAATGGTGAGAATGACCCCTTCAGGTAAACCATTCATTTGATGGGGCGAGCATTTATGAAACGAGTGAAATACTTGTTAAACCGTCAGGTTATGACGTTATCATTTTGTTCTGACAGCGTGCTACTGTTCGCTTTTTAAACGCGATGAATGTTATGCAAATCCATAAAGTAGTAACCCCCGAGTTTGTGAAGAAGTTTGCCTGCGTCGGCCCCAGCTGCCTGATTTCCTGCTGTCAGGGATGGCAGATACACATCGACAAGAAAACCCATCATACTTACCTCAACGAACAACACCCGAAAATTGCCCTGTTGGCGAAAGAGAATTTATTACGGGTGAGAAATGGTAAAAGCCGCTATTCGATAATCAAACTGGACGCGCAGGGTCAGTGTCCGTTTCTCGATGAAAATAAATTCTGCCTGGTCCATCGCGATCTGGGAGAAAAAGCACTTTCAGAAACCTGTTCTACTTATCCACGTAGCAAAAAGTACTACGCGGATACAACTCGCCATTCGATGGTGCTCTCATGTCCAGAAGTAGCCCGACTGGTATTGTTTGATGCCGACAGCATGTTAGTGCACGAACAGGATGATCTGTTGGCGAAGGCGAAAAACACCTTCACCGCCAGGCAGCCGGTTAATCAGATCCACCAGATTGTGCATCTCTTTGCCTGGCACCTCCTGCAGGCGCCATCGTTGAACGTTGAAGAAAACCTGATGGCGTTGGCACAGTTTATGGTTTACCTGCAGCGCATTGAGTTCGATCTGCACAACCATTTTGCGCAGGCTGAACAGTACCATCAGGAGCTATTAAGCGAGCTGGCGGCAGGTATTAGCCTGATGAGCCAATCAACGCCTACGGAGTCGGTGGGATTGAAGGTGCGTGCGCTGACGGTATTGGGGTCGCTTGTCGCGAATAAGAGCAGCAGGGATCGTATTATTGCTGACGCGCATCGAAAGATGGCGGTGTATTTAGACGTAGCAAACAGCCCGGATAAGCAGGCTCTGGCTGACAAGTTTGCTGTCCTGAATAAACAGTGGCAGCAGCTTTGCCAGGATTCTATCCTCAGTGCTCCGCATGTATTGCGCAATTTACTGACCTACAAAATATACCACTGCCATTTTCCGGATGCTGATTTCTCAACGGTCATGCGCCAGGTTTACCGTTTAATTCTCGACTATTTCTATATTAAGCATTTGTTGAGTCTGACATCGCTGGAAGCAACTCTGGATGAGGCAACGGTACTGAAAATTGTGGCGAGCCTTGCCGAGTCAACCTTGCATTCGTCAACGATAAACCAGCGAATGAATGAAGCGATCGACATGATCAATGCCGGGGACGATCTCTCCTGCCTGCTGTTGATTCGTTAAATTCGCCTGTCGGGGACTGGGTTAAGCGTTTGTCTGGCATGTCGCTTCCGCTGTAATAAATATTAAGAACAACTTCAGTAAAGCAGGTTGAATCATGAACAGAAGAAATTATCTGCTTTAAACGGTATTACAAGGGATTGGTAAACGTCAGAAGAGGCATTTTGGCGATCACAGGAGTCGCATTTGATGGTTAACTTATTGATCTAATGTTTATATTTTGAATTGGATAAATGAGTAACCCCCATAAGTACCCCCAAATGGTTTTGCGTGTGGAGTTTGGGGGGATTCCGGGCTACTTTTTCGACTCTTTATTCCACTGTAGCAAACTGGCGATATCCTTCTCGCCTTCGGCTTCTTTTAAGCGCCGTTGTTGTTCGGCAAACTGAACATACTCCGCCTGCGCTTTTTCATCGGCCATTTTCTTGCTGATTTTACCCGCGCCTTGTAGAACCTCTCGGTCGTTAAATTGCAGGAACTGATCCAGCTTATCCTGCCAGTCGCGCAAAAAGACCTGCTGACGACGACGGGCCTGATCCTCGGCAAAGTCCAGCCACATATTAACCACACGATTAAGTTCGCTGACCTCATCCTGGGTGAGATAATTTTTTGCCACCGTCACGTCGCCCTTACGTACCTCTTCACCTTTATAACTGGTCAAACCCATGTGCGGCTGGCTGGCATCTGCTCGTTTGTGGATGAGTTCCGCAGCCGTATGCCCGGTACAGGCAAAATGCAGTTTATTCTGGATGGTTTGAAAAAATTGCGTGGTTTCTTTTAGTGATAGTTGATAGTCGGCAGCTAAAGCAAAGATCTCCCGCACCCGCAAATATACCCGACGCTCGCTGGCGCGAATATCGCGGATGCGTTCGAGCATCTCATCAAAATAGTCGGGCACAACCGATGAACCGACAGGCGGATTCTTCAGCCGCTCATCGTCCATCACAAAACCTTTGATCAGGTATTCCTGAAGCGTCTGCGTTGCCCACTGGCGGAATTGCGTGCCTCGAGGCGAGCGAACGCGATAGCCGACAGCGAGAATGGCTTCGAGGTTGTAATGGTCTATCTCTCTGGAAACCTGACGTTTTCCTTCCTGGCGAACTATCCGGAATTTCCGGATGGTTGAGTTTTGACCAAGTTCACCTTCGGAAAATATATTGATTAAATGTTCGTTAATGGTGCGAACATCTTTATCGTACAGTTCAGCCATTGCCGCCTGGGATAACCAGATTGTGTCTGACTCAAAGCGACATTCAACACGCACTCTTCCGTCACCACTGGCAAACATAATAAATTCGCCTGCTGGGGGCTGGGTTAAGTCTTTGTCTGACATGTCGCCTCCGTTAAAATCAAATCCGTAATGCTATAACTCACGTAGTATGCCAGAGAACTGTATGTGAACAGTGTTATTTTGATGATAACGCTGACGGATAGTACTTCGCTACAATGTCATTCATCTTATCCACCAGAGCCAGTTGCTTGAATGTGATATACCCACTGGCTGCGGTATCCATTACACATTGCCCAGGTTCCAGCCACATCACCGCCAATACTGGATGTCAGGCTGGAGATATCATCAAGTTTTTGGATTAACGTCGTTATCTGGTTCAGTGCACTATCACGCCCCGTCACAATACGCTCAATACTGGTCGAGCATATTAGTTCGTTATGATCGGTTAAGACTTCAGCTTCTGTTTGCATAATCTTTTGTCCGTATTAAAGCAAATGCGCCAGCCATGAACTGTAGGCGCATTATGCAGGGAGATATGAGAGAAGTAATTTTGGCGATGTAAATCGGGAAGACGGCTCGCAGATTCACCGTGTCGCCGTGTTATGGCAGCGGCGCAGCAGACCTGTAGCCTGCCGCGCCCGTAAAATATCGACCGCACGAAGATAAGGCGTCTGTTCCTGCCAGCTAAATCCTTTCCTGTCGATACGGATCAATTGGTACTTCTCCACCAAAAAATTGATGGCATCAACCAAAGTGATTCCGGCATCTATGTGTTCCTGAATCACCTTTTCATTGTTGAATGGTGTGTCATTAAGATTCAGCCCGTAGTGCTGCTCCAGCAGGCGGGCCAGTAATGTTTGCCAGACCACGACAGGCGACAGATATGACGTCGTCGCCCGCAGCGTCGTTGCAGGTATAATTTTCATAACAATGTTCCGTATTAAGGAGGTTAAAACTCAGCGTTGAATGGGATAAATAGCGATATAGACGTAACCACAGGAACCCAGCGTATCGGCTTCGCAGGTCAGCCCTTTGGCGTGTAGCGTGACGGTACGTTGTTGGCAGGGGGAGAGTTCACCGTCAGCCAGTTTCAGCTCCCGTTGTTTCATCAGCACCGGGAAAGCCTGGTCGATATGCAGCAGATCCGGGGAGCTGAATTTCCCGGTGATTGCGGCCCGATCAGCCAGGTAATTCAGGTTATGTCTTTCCTGTACCAGTCGTGCAGTGAAGCGTGGTGTAACGGTACAGGGAAGCCCCCATTCTTGTTGCATGACCTTGTCCTTTTGCAGCATTACAGCCAGCCCCGTTCGGCAAAAGAGAAGACGTCACCCGCCCCAATAATGAAATGATCCAGCACCCTCACATTCACCAAATCCAGTGTCTTAACAATATTCGTTGTAATAAGTCTGTCGGCCCGACTGGGTTCCGTCACGCCGGAGGGATGGTTATGCGCAAGGATCACTGCTGCGGCATTGTGCCGTAGCGCAGATTTCACAATCTCACGGGGATGTACTTCTGTGCTGTTAATCGTGCCGAGAAATAGCGTTTCGTGTTCCAGCAGTCGGTTCTGGTTATCGAGATAGAGCACAACAAACATTTCCCGCTCCTGTCGTGCCAGATGCAGTTGCAGCCAGGTTTTTGTGGCGTCAGAGGAAAGAAAAGATTCGCCAGGATTGCGTTGATATTTCTCCAGCAGACGCATCGCACGGCGGATAACGCGTTGTTCACTCACCGAAAATACCGGTGTCAGCATCAGTTCAGACATTGTGTTTCCTTTACTATTAATAGCGTTGTTTATGAGGCCAGTTGCAACATGTTTTCAGCCATCACCCACAGGGCGCGGTTGAGCCTGACATCGCCGTCGATGCCTTTAATGGCGCGGGTGTGCGTGCGACCACCTTTTGCCGTCCGCCCGTTTAAACCACCTTTGATCAGGTTCTCCTGAATACGCTGGTAGGTCGTCCACAGATCGCCGGATTCATCCTGCCAGCGGCGCGGAGCCAGCAACTGGGATTCCGTCACTGGCTGGTGCTCTTCGCCAAAGCGGTAAGTCAGCGCCGCCTTTGCCAGCGCCTGTTGCGCAGGGGGTGGCAGCATCAGCGACTGCATGGCATCGCGTTTCTCTTCAACCTGGTCAAAAACACTGAGGACTTCATAAGCGCCTTCAATCACTTTCTCCACCACATTGCCTTTATGCGGTACCCGTACTTCACCAAACGACTCGCCACAGACCAGCCCGTTACAACAAACAGAACGGAACAGCCCTGGCAGCATCTGATAAGAACTGGAACCGTCATGGCTGTTGAGCAGAATAATTTCCGGCACCTGGTTGCGAGTGATCTGGTCTTCCCGGCGCAGACGCAGCATGTGTTTTGTATGCTCACGTTTACCCACATCACGAACGCGGGTCTGGCAGGCAAAGAAAGGATGAAATCCTTCACGCTGGAGGTTATCGAGCAGAGTAATGGTGGGAATATAGGTATAGCGTTCGCTGCGTGATTCGTGCTTATTTTCCCCAAATACGCTGGGGACATACTGCATCAGTTCGTCATGCGTTAATGGGCGATCGCGACGGATTTGATTTACGTGACCAAAGCGGCTGGCTAATTTCATGGTGAATTCCTTAATAAAGAATATAAAAAACAGGCCGCATCTTCTGAAAAATTGCGGCTAATTTAATGCGTGATTAAAACGGACGGTAGTATAGGTGGGATAAAATAACAGGTACGTGCAGATATTAAATTACATTCCGGTAGTGCATATATGAAAGTGATATAGTGCTGAAATAATACATATCTGAATTCTCCCGGTGATAGTCACCGGGAGAATTTAAGTTTGAAATGACACCTCAACCACGGGATAATCTTGTTTCTATTCCCTGAACTCTTTCGTCTATTAACCTTTCAATAACAGATATTTTATCTGACTTGTAAAATTTAACCAGAAAATCCAGACGCTCTTTATGCGTATCACTGATAGACTCCCGTTCCCGTTTTTCAGAAAGTTTACGTCTGAAGTTTTTTTGGTAAAACGCTTTATTTATTTTCTTTACCGCTTTCTGCTGGAGATCATCATCCGCTGACCATAAATCCAGCATGGCATAAACGGCGTGATAGGTTTCTACACTATTAAGTGGTTCCGGGATCTGAACGGGGTCCAACTGGCTTCCTATATTACTACCGTGCTCTTTCTGGAATTTATTAATGTAATTATAAGCCCATATACAGACTTCGTCATTATCCTCATTAAGCCAGCGTAATTTTATTCTCTGATGTTCATTTGCCCTCCAGAATACAAGCCTCTCATATAGCCACTGTCTCATCAACGGTGCCTGATTAGTCTCAATATTAATATAGTCCAGTAATGCAACGATGATTGAGTATCTTTCGCTATGGCTTGCAGGAGAATCTGTTATTCCGGCTTTCTGATACCAGTTAATGTTTAAATTTGTGCCCAGCTTTTCGTTAATTGACTCCATACAGCGGTAATCAAGACACATCACGCCCCATAGCCAGAACGTCGCTCTTTCATTTTCTTTTAACCAACTAAAATATTTCTCCGGCAGAAGCATCGTATTAATCGACAGCTCCAGTGAGCGAATAAAATTACTTCGCTGAATGGGATCGGGATACCCGACCTCGAGGGCTGTATTAATAATTCTCTCCGAAAGAGATGTATCTGGATTGTTCCCGTCAAACGCAAATTGATTTGCTCCCTGAATGTTTTTCCTGATGTACCAGAAAAGAAACCTGCTGGTTCGGATGTCCTTCGCTGCTATTGATGAGCGCACATTAACGGCCATTGTTCTACCTCGTCATCCTTGTTAAATCAGCAAAAAGCAATAGCGTAATTATGACGTGTTTTCGAAGTAAAACCGTAGCAATAAATCAATAAAAGTGGAAAACAAGTAGTAATATCGTGTTATTCCATAGTAATAGAGTACCATTAACGTAGTTTTTTATTTATCACCATACTCACAGCTTCCGCCCGTAGAAAACGGCTGGATAGTCTTAAATTTTTCCACGTATAGCCCTGGTGGCTTTACGGGTGAAACCTCCCAGGATAACGAGTTGACATCTGGAAGATGTCATTCATGACCGCAACTCATAAATTAGATCAATGTATTAATTATAACTTAAGAGTAAAACTCTTTGTCTTCAAGAACAGATAATTAACTACGAACACCAGTAAATACCGGGCTTCTACTCTTTTTATCACCCTTTCTTTATGAATCAATATTGCCGGTATTAATATTATGTTTATCACTCATTCATTAGATTCAGCATATAGAGGGATGACACCAGAGACAGGGAAAAGTAATCCAGATCGGCATAGCTCAGTGAAAAGTTACTACAGCACTTATGGATATGTAACCAACCACAAGGAACTGAAGCATGAAACTGAATGAACGATATGGCAAGCCTAATGCACACTATATGAAACGTCTGGAAGAGATTACTCGCTATGCGATGGATGATTACGCCAGAATACTGGCTTTCAGAGTGGATTTATTACTGCCAGTGGGTAATAGCCATAAAGGGTATGATTCAGCGGTTATTACCCGTTTTATAGCCTCACTGAAAGCACAGATAGCAGCATATTTACAACGGCGCAGGAGAGACGGTAAACGTGTTTACCCCTGTAAGCTGCGATATGCATGGGTAAGAGAATTTGGCGAACTGAATGGCAACAAGCATTATCACATGTTGTTGCTGGTTAATCGGGAAGTATTCAGAAACACCATGCTGAATACGGAGAATTCAGCGCAACCTCGCGGATTGCTGGTGGGAATGGTGGCGCGTGCATGGGCTGTGGCGCTTAGACGTACCGGAGATATGGCAAATAAAGCCCCCTTTCATTTACCGGGCGTCTCTTATGAACTGGACCGCAGAAATGGCACAAATACGGACTTTTTCCGCAGCTACATATACCACATCAGTTATCAGGCGAAGGAGTACACCAAAAACCACGATGACGGTGAACGTAACTTTGGTTGTAGTCAGGGATAAGTAATTTATTACCGGAGAAGTGATTGTAATGGCGGAGTATGCAACATGATCTTAAATCAACGGGTTAGTGTTGCTGCTCCTGTCTTTTATCAACGTAAAGACAGAAGGACAATCGTCATGAACAATCAACCGAATACCGATACTGACCTGATGAATGACAAACTGGTGACGATGGCATTTATTACCACGTTTACTGGCCTGACCGACAAATGGTTTTATAAACTGATTAGTGAAGGCAAGTTTCCAAAGCCTATCAAACTGGGGCGTAGTTCCCGCTGGCGGGAAAGTGAAGTTAAACGCTGGCTGACGGAACGTATTGCAGAATCCCGCTATTAATCCCCCTGACACTATCTCTACACGCTTTACCCGTAACGCTATATCAGTGAGCGCCTGACAGGGCCGTTGCTGTGCATCTATCGACGTGTAACTTCATTATGCCCGGATGAAATACGTTTCGTTTAACGTTGTCGAAAAATAATTAACCGGGGAATAGCCTGATTATTTAGCAGGAATTCCCCGGATGCTGCTACAGGTAAAATTAGGAATTAAATGTCCAGCTACCCGTATCGGTCACAATGTCAGCTTCAATGATACGGTCACACTTCATATATTTGAACGTAGCCACATCACCGAATTTATATTTAGCTGGCAGGGTTCTGTTACCGGCGCTCTCCATTTTACAGTTCCCTCTGTTTACCCGAATGGATTTCAGCACCACATTGTCATCAGTGATAGTGAGCTGAATAACACCATATTTGGTATTCCAGCCTTCATTACTGACGGAGCTGCCGAACTGAACTTTAAATGGTGGTGTCGTAGATTGCTGTGCCTGCTGTTGTTGAGAGGGAGCAGGTTTATTAGCCTGCTGGCTACCAACGCTATTAATGCCATTCTGAAGGAGGCTTCTGGAAACCTTAATGGTACCCGGCTTGCATGATACGGTGCTGGTTTCCTGCCCCATTGCATTCATGACAGTGTAATAAGCATCACCTGTACCATCATATTCTGAGTAATTGACTGCAACCGCGCCTTCGATATCTTCATTTTCTCCACGTAATGTGAAAGAAGCGGTTCCTGCTCCCGGATTAGCCGCCAGAGTCTGTTTCGCTTCGCCGGAAGGAATATCCAGTTTAATAACAGAGCCGCTCTCTTCAGAGTCACCGCTAGGATTTTCAAAACTGATATAAACGGTATTGCTGACGTGGCTGAGTGTCATTTGCTCACCGTTATCCAGCAGACATTGCAGGTCATAGGCCCCGACTGCATAAGCAGGGTGGAATGCAAATAAAGATACAAACAATGCAGATATAATAATTGGTTTCATTAAGCACTTCCCTATCCAAAAAAATGGTCCCAGGCATTACCAGCCCACTCGATAAGTTTGTCTTTACCCTTACGGGTAAGCTCTTTGACAGGCTTTGGTAACGGAAAAGAATCAATAACGTCGTCGAGTATCCCGGAGATTACGCTACCGAAGCCGTTTTTTGCTTCCGTCTTGACCTCTTCGGTTTTGAACTCATCCTTAAACTGCGAAGCCGTGCTACTTTTAGCCCGATCAGGCAAAGCCCGAATAATAGTCTCTACCAGACGAAGAATGTTGTAGCCCTCATCGGCGGAGACAGGTGTCACCGGATAGTGCGTAAAACCAAATCGTTCAGTAATGTAAGCTTCTTTCTTTTCGATGTTGATGCGCTGTGCAGGAGATGGCTGATGCAGATGAGTATCCCACTCGCGGAATGGCTCAATTTTATCAACCTGGTTAAGGACGAATAAAACGCGCTCCCCCCCACCAGCAGGGAGCAGAACATTGTTGTAGAAATGCTCATCCGCAGAAAAGGCCCGATCGTCTCCTTTTATTACCCACAGGATAAGATCCAGGGAGGGAAGCAAATTGCGGTATAAATCTTCATACTCCTTATCCCGCCGGGCATTCTCACCGACACCAGGTATATCAATGATCTTTAGCGAATGTTTGCCGAAGCGTATACGCAATTCCTGAACTTCGCGAGTACATGCCTCAACGTCGCTAACTGCACAAACCTCCCCTTTAAACAGCGCATTACATACGCTGCTTTTCCCCGCGCCAGTTTTTCCCATGACACCAATCACGGGTTCATAGTCGATGGCTTCACTGATTTTGTTCAACAGCTTTTCCCGCAGTGGCTGAGGGAAAATATCAAGAATGTCCCTGATGTCGGGTATGTGCGGTGTGCTATCACCTTTTTGCTCGTTGCTACCATTACGTTCTGGAAATATATTGCCCCACATTCCCAAAATCCCGCCTTCCCTTCTGGTGACGCCACTGGCATCAGTAATCATCCGGCCTTCGCCCTTTACCGGGTCATCCATACGAGGTCTCCTTTTTAATTTGAAATAAACGTTGTCTGTTACTCTCTGAAGGTCTGAATTACGTCACTTATGAAACGAAAGTGAGGGAGGGCTGAAATAAACTCTTCACTGGCAGTCAGAGCGTCAAGTTCAGGCTTTCTGCGAAAAGAGGTATCCAGAACGGTTACGGCGTTAACGTCTTCCATCCGAAACACCTGTAAATTTCTGGTGTGGGTAGCAACAAGAAACCAGTTTTTGGACTGAAATATCAGACGGCGGGGAGCTACTGCTTCGTAGCTTTTACCGTTAACTAATAATGTAACGGCGCGGTAGTCGCGGATAGCTTCCGCCAGTTCCAGAAAACAGGCAGTCTGCGTGACGGGAGAAGATAATGCCCCATGCCCAATAAGACACGGCGATACGCCGGAATTGCTGGCAATCAACCGGATCAACTTGCGGTTCTGAGCCGGAATGATTCCTGAAATTCCTGAATTACGTATAAACGCAAATGTATTGGGTAAGTGCTCCCGGCCTGTTTGGCGGATAAGTCGGTAACTTCCGCTGCGATGCTCAAGATCCAGATGGATCAGGCGTTGCTGAAAATCCCGCTGTAGGGTGCGTTCTGAGACACCAAATTCATCAGCTAATACTTTAAGTTCCAGAGATTCACCAGCCAGTAAGCGGCTGATAATGACTGATAGCCTGACAGACAGGCGGTCATGATGATCATGCTGTGTTTTCATGGTGGGGACAGTCCTGTTCTCCCAAAATATCATGGTATTGATACGGGAGATTATGCCGTACAGGTACGACATGTTATGTCGTACTAAATTGAGATGAATGGAAAAATGATGAAATAATTAAATACATTTAACTAATTGAAGTTAATAATATTATTTCTTGTTTGAGAGTGCCATCTTCAACATCACGACACGTCCTGTCAGATTCCCTAATGCCGAACAGAGGAGATCTGTTTCATAGTTATGAAAATTTTTATCGAGCAATGAACGTATAATTTGTGATTAGGCTGGTTAAACAACCTAAAAACGATCAGCTATGATGAGATTTTCTTTCAGCTAGGGTAGCGACAAAAAGCACGGTATAATCATAAATCTCTAATTAATCAATTGGTTGAAAAATGATCAGCAAATAAAGCGATATGGTAGTACCTATGAGGGATGTCAGATGATTTTAGAAAGTGATCTAAGAGATATACACCCTAAATGGGCCGGTGGGGTTCCATCAACTATGCATATACAGGATGGGCTACCCATTCCTAAGTCAGTACGAGTTCAATCTTTCAGCCCTGCTGAATGGGAGGAGTTCACTGAAGAATGGGCCAATTATCTTAAAAATGAATATATAACCGTTAGACGTTTTGGTGGTTCAGGGGATCTTGGTATTGATATCGCTGGTTTTTGTTCAAAAAACGGTTTTGAAGCGGTATGGGACAATTATCAATGCAAACGGTATGATCATCCTCTCAGGCCCGGGGAGGTTTGGGTTGAGATGGGTAAGATCATTTACTATTCATTTCTAGGAGAATATTTGCCGCCACGTAAACATTTTTTTGTCTGTTCTCAGGGAATCGGAACAAGTCTTGAGCAGTTGCTAAATAAGCCCACTGAATTAAAAGAAAAATTAGCTGAAAATTGGGGTAAAAATTGCCAAGACAAAATTTCATCTGTCAAAGATGTCCCATTGACTGGTGAGTTAAAAACCTACTTTGATATGTTTGATTTCACTATATTCTCTTCAAAATCATTAGTTGAACTTATTGAAGTACACTCAAAAACAGTTTTTCACTCAGTCCGATTTGGTGGTGGATTGCCGTGTCGTCCGAATCCAGATTTGCCGCCAGATAAACCAGCCGATAATGAGAGTCGCTACCTTCGTCAACTCCTTGATGCTTATGGAGATCATTTGGGTACCCATTTTCCTGATTCTACTTTCTTAGATTCACATAACCAGTTTAAAAGAGACTACCTACGTCAGCGTGAGCGTTTTTACCATGCCGAGTCACTGAAAAATTTTGCGCGAGATACAGTTCCTGCGGGAACATTTGATCAATTACAGGATGAAATTTTTCATGGAGTTATTGATGTATGTGAAGATTTCCATGACAGTGGATTCGAAAGGATGAAAGCAACAATCAAGCAAGCAACCATCATCGCGGTAACATCTAACCCTTTAGTATCGTCTTTTAAAACTCAAGATCGTCAAGGTATTTGTCACCAATTGGCTAACGATGATCGTTTGAATTGGGTTCCTAATAATGAAACATAATTTATATACAGAGCCATTCAATAGTCCTTTTGAAGCTGGTGTACGTTCACTTGCGATTTTAGTTGCGGCATTTCCTGAAGCCTATGACTTACAACGGCTCGTTGAAATGGATTACCTCGTTGTTCATTCAGGCGATGTTAACGGCCCGGCAAGCCTACATGCACCTCTACCTATGCGTGCAGGTGAATTACTAGTAAGGCATGGTTTGATTGAAAAAGGATTACTGCTCATGATTAGCAGGGGATTAGTGCAAAGAGTTGCAGCAAGGGATGGATTTAGATATCAGGCGGGGGAGGTTGCAGCTCCTTTTATGGCATCTCTTACAACTGAATATTCATGTAGATTAAAAAGATGTGCAGAGTGGGCGGTTGTACAATTTAATGATTTAACAATTCAGGAAATACGGAACATTACACATCGATTCTTTCAACAATGGTCGAGTCAGTTCCAAAATATTCAGTTATCTGGAGGATAATTATGGCTGATAATTATTTGCAAATTCGCAAGCTTGTATTTCGGGGGCCAAATAAAGAATCAGTTTTGTCTTTTTCTGAAGGGGTCAACTCGATTTGCGGTGCTTCAGATACAGGCAAGTCTTTTATTGCGGAATCTCTTGATTTCATGTTGGGGGGAAAGAAGCTCCGGGAAATTGTAGAACTATCCGCCTACACGGAGATTGAACTCTATTTAGTTAGTAATGCTGGAAAACGTTGGTGTCTTCATCGTGCAGTTGCTGGTGGAAATTTTACTCTAACTGATTTGGATGACCATAATTTAAAAGACGTACCTCTTAAACAAAAGCACATACAAGGAAAAATAGATAATCTATCAGGCTTTATACTTGAGCAGCTTGGGTTATTTAATAAAAAGATATTAAAAAGTCGTGATAAGGCAACAACTCGAGGGTTAAGTTTTCGAGATTTAGCCAGATTAGCACTGATTCAGGAAGATGAAATACAAAAGAAAGGCTCGCCTTTTTTATCCGATAATCCCACAAATAAAACCTCTGAGTTAGCAACCTTAAAGCTTTTGCTTACAGGTGTAGATGATGCATCAATAAAAAACATTAAAGATACTAATACTGATACTTCAGCACAGATCGTATTAATAGATGAATTTATTATTGAGCTAAATAATGAAATTGATGATTTAGGTATAGTTCGCAGCGATATATTATCGCAGTTTAGCCGTCTTGAACAGATAATTATGCTACAGCGTAATTATCTTGCTTCTCAACAAGAGGAACTTAATAATCTGTTATTGGAAAGGGGGAAATATTATGAAGCTAAAAATAACATCCAGAAGCGGTTAGATGAAATCTCTGAACTATTAGCTAGGTTCACTCTACTATATGAGCATTATGTAGTAGACATTGATCGTCTCAAATCAATTCAGGAAAGTGGGTTGATTTTTATGCATGTTGAAGCAGTACCTTGTCCTCATTGTGGAGCTAGTCCAGATCATCAAGATCTGGAAAAAATATGTGATGGGGACGTTAATTCTATTATCAACTCAGCTACAGCTGAGATAGTTAAAATTGAAAAGTTGTTGGGTGAGCTAAATAATACAGTATCGGATCTTCGTGGTGAAGAGCAACATCTAAAAAAAGAATATTCAAAATGTGAGGAAACTTATCAGCATTTAGATAAAACAATTCGAGATATAGTTGCTCCAAAAGTTGATAATTTTAGTCATGCTTATACAGCATTAGTTGATAAAAAATCTGAAATTCAAAGGTCTGTTGATTTATTTATAAGAAGAGATCGACTGGAAAAAAGAAAAGCCGATTTATTGAATAAAAGTTGTATTGTACATGAGAAAACTCAGTTGGAAATTGGTCCCTCTGATTCTGTAATGCATAACCTTTCATTGAAAATTTCCTCCATACTAAAAGCATGGAATTTCCCTGGTGAATGCAACGTATTTTACGACAAAGTTGCTTCAGACTTTGTGATAGATGGTAAGCCAAGAGGAAGTCGAGGAAAGGGACTACGAGCTATTACACATGCAGCAGTTAGTGTCGCATTACTAGAGTTTTGTCAGGAGGAGGGGTTATCTCACCCCGGTTTCCTTGTTTTAGATTCACCTCTCCTCGCCTATTATAAACCTGAAGGTGAAGATGATGCTGCTTTACAAGGAACTGATCTTAAAGAAAAATTCTATGAATATCTTTCTAAGTATCATACTAATAATAGTCAAATAATAGTGATTGAGAATCCTCATCCTCCTGAAAACATGAGCGAAAAGATTACTACGACAATTTTTACTAACAACCCTAAAATTGGTCGTCAGGGGTTACTATAGATAATTTTATGTTTTAATTCCTTACAAAGGAGGGAGTTATGCCATATATACAAGTAGAGAAAGATGGTCTTCTGTATGAGGCCGAATATTTCTATGAAGATGGTATGGTTACAGTTTTTGGAATAAGAGGTGGGCAATCCAGCGTAGATCTTAACGGAATGACAGAGGCCGCTGCTGCACGCACTGCTTTACGAAACCTTATTAGAGAAAACAAAGTAGATCCTTTATCTGAATAAAAATAGGCCGTCAATTATGACGGCTATATTTGATATGTATTAGCTCTAATTTTATCGGACAGAATACAATTAGGTTAGATCTACGAGTTCAACCAACGGATTCGAAACATACCATAGAGTCACTGTTCAGATGAGGCTCCCTAAACGGTTACGGCCAGATTTTGTTGGCTATGGTAGATTACTTTGAAAGCGGCTGGCACTGACAAGTAAAATGCAAAGGGGTAGTCAAACCACAGATAATTACGTACCTTATATCTTATTCTGTGATTTCTTTGATCTAAATTAAGTATCACAACCTAAGTGAAAGGAGTCTAAAATTGTCAGATCTCGTTCCAAAATTGCCAGAGCCAGTTCTTCCTGCATTACCTACAACTATTCTGCCAGCCATTTCCGAACTTACTGCATCATTAGGTATCCCCCGTCATGTTTTGGCAAGAGACGAGGAAATTCAGTATGCATGGCGCGACCTTCCTCGTGAATTGCGTGAAATTCCACCAGATCTTCGTGGCGAACTGGTCGCCAGAATGTGTGTTGCTGTCAGCACTGGCCTATTTGATGGGGCAATGAACTACGCATGGAATGCCGCCATCCTTCAGCTAAGAACAAAAATACGGAATTTTGGCCTACCCATTGTCGCGCAGATTCTGCAATCGGATTTTGAAGAAAAGCATCTTTTGGAACTTCAAGATAGCCGACTTCTTGAACTTGCACTCAAGCTAAACCTAGTTAACGAAGATGGGTTCTTTTTTCTTGATCAATGTCGTGAAGTTCGCAATAACTTTTCGGCTGCCCATCCGACAATGGGCAGCGTAAACGATCGAGAATTTACAACGTTCTTAAACCGATGCGTTCGTTATGCTCTAGCTGATGCATCCTCTCCGAAAGGGGTAGACATTGGGGCATTTATCTCGGCAGTCAAAGGTCCTAGATTTAACGCGAATCAACATGACGTGTGGGTACAAAGACTTGTAGATACACACGATGCTCAGCGTCAGATGCTGGTTGGAATGGTGCATGGTATCTATTGCGATCCAAATACATCAGAACCGTCGCGTTTGAACGCATTGGATATAGGCAGCTCACTAAAAGAAATTTTTACTGCATCTCTTCGCTCAGATCTTGTCAACAAACATAGCGAGTATGCAGCAAAAGGAGACGAGCCACGTCATGCAGCATCTCTCCAATTCTTCGAGAAACTTGGTCTTTTGACGCTGCTAAACGAGTCTGAGCAACATGCTGTCTTCTACCGAGCGATTGAGCGACTTTGGAATGTGCATAACGGAACAAATAATTTCTACAACGAGCCGCCATTTGCAGAACGGTTATTAGAACTGTCGCTACACGGAGCGGTACCGGAAACTGCACAAGAGCAATTCGTTCAGGTAGTTGTCTGCTGCAATATTGGCAATGGTTACGGTGTTTGTTGGGCTGCAGCTACAAGCTACGAACAATTAATTCGTAACTTTTCTCCAAGGGAAATTGCAACAATGATTCGTTTGGCAAGCAACAATGACAACAGTCTTGGGCGCCGTGTAAACGCATTACCGTCCTGCCGTGCGAGATTTAAAGCTACACTTGCTTTAATTGATCCAGCTAGTATCCCTAGTGGAGTTAAAGCGGCTTACGACCATTTCATAAAGTAGCAGGACGTAGAGGCCTAGAACGGGAAGGCGATTTTTGGTCGTCATGGGTAATGCGCTCTCACTGGAGCATTACAGTCATTTCAGTTGAGATCAGCCTCAACGCTAATTTTACAGCAGGCGATCGAACTGGCTGAGATCCTCAGGGGTTTTGAGATTTTTAGCCAGTTCATTAGCCATAGGTTGCAGTATCTTTGACTGCTAGATTGTGTTCTTAAAATCCCCGTGAATAACATTATTTCTTGTCAGGGAGCCAATATAATCCGCATACCACTGCATCATCTCCCTACGCCCATCAAGATACTGCGCATGGTTATACGTCCCGCGAATCGCGTTCTTATCGACGTGCGCAAGTTGCGTCTCAATCCACGCAGAGTTAAAGCCTTCTTCATGCAGAATAGTACTCATCGTGTGGCGGAAACCATGCCCTGTTAGCCTGCCTTTATATCCCAGCAACTCAATAACCTGATTAACGCTTTCCTTACTGATAGGTTTACGGGGATCGTTCCTGCCGATAAAGACCAAAAGATGATGTTTTGAGATCGGTTCCAGTTGTTTAAATAGTGCAATAACTTGGTCCGACAGCGGCACGATGTGTGGCCGCTTCATCTTCATCACTTCTGCCGGGATCTCCCACAATTTCTTCTCAAAATCGATATCCTCCCAACGTGCAAAACGCAATTCTTGCGTGCGCACTCCGGTTAACATAATGATCTGCGTGGCTGTTTTGGTGATAACACTGCCAGTGTATCCGGCCAGATCTTTAAGGAAGTATGGTAGCTCTTCGACTGTTAGGAATGGGAAATGCGTTTTCTTTGGCGTTGCCAGAGCTGTAGCAAGATCCGACACGGGGTTATATTCAGCTCTCCCGGTAACGATGGCGTAACGGTAGACTTCATTACAACGCTGGCGGACTTTGCGCATTTTTTCTAAAGCGCCGCGCTTTTCAAGGCGACGAAGAATCTCAAGCCAGTCCATCGGCTTAATATCGACGATAGGGCGTCTTCCCGTATGAGGGAAGATATCTTTTTCAAAGGTGTCGATGATTTCATCACGATAGCGTAATGACCAGCGATCGGCTTTCGACTGATGCCACTCGCGAGCAACGGCCTCGAAAGTGTTTTTCAAACTCATTTGCAGCGCGATTTTTTCTTCTTTTTTTGCCTCACCCGGATCGCCACCAGCCGCAAGTATTTTCCTGGCTTCACTGCGTTTCTCACGTGCGTCGGCAAGCGTTACATCGGGGTAAACGCCAATAGACAGCATCTTTTCTTTATTGGCGAAGCGGTACTTCATTCGCCAGTATTTGGAACCATTAGCGTTAATCAGCAGATACATACCACCGCCATCAGCCAGCTTATAGGGCTTTTCTTTTGGCTTCGCGGTTTTCACTTTAACATCGGTTAGCGCCATGACATCCTCCGGCTTTTGATGAATCCATCCTCCTGGGGGGATTTCCGCCAGTAACCAACCTGATACCCCCAATGCCCCCTTGTATAGCAAAGATGTATTTAAAACCCTTTGTTATATCTCACATTTTTACCATTATGGGGGTGCTGATATTTTAAGAGGGAAATGGCACCCCCGAATGCACCCCCAAAAACAACTTGATGTGGGTTGAAGTCGGTTGACCTCAGGATATAAAGAAAGCCTGATATATAAGGGATTAGAAGGGGTTTTGTTGACGTCTGGACAGTTCAGTAGAGGCTAATTGGCGGAAGATCACAGGAGTCGAACCTGCCCGGGACCGCTGGCGGCCCCAACTGGATTTGAAGTCCAGCCGCCTCACCGGAGACGACGATCTTCCGCGCCTCGATTGCTACATGGAGGCGGGGCGCATTATAGCTACTTCCTCGCCTTATCACATCCCCCATCACACTTTTTTCCGCTTCGTTTCGCCTTGCCATGATCCTATTCACAGAAACTCTCGGCAAATCCATAAGTTACACTTTGGCACAACCGCGCTCCCAGAAAAAAGAAACGTAAGTTGATAACAAAAAATAGCACTATCCGTATTCTTAAGGATGGTTTACGCCGTGCAATGAGCGGGAACGAACATGGTAATTGGATACTCTACTGTTTGTTATTTATTGAAAAAATGCCGGGTACGGCTGTGTCGTACCCGGTGAGATTGATTTTTACTGCACTGGCTCCGTTGACGTAACTTCGCCACTGGAAACTACGCCAGCATTCATGGTTTGGGTTACCTGCTGCTTTTCAGCGTTCACAGCATGGAGTTGCCCGCTAACCGTGGGTTTTAGCGGTGCATCGGCCTGAATATCGCCGCTGGCGGTAAGCTGAATATTGCCGTCGCCAGTCAACGGTAATTCAGGCCATCCCCACTGTTGCAAAATATTCACCGGCACACCGCGTCCATTCAGGCTGATATGAGTCTGGCGCTGCGGCGTTTGTGAAACACTGGCAGTGGCTTCCAGAATGCCTTTCTCGGTAAACGCGCTAAGTTCGCTGATATTCACCGTGCTGCTGTTGGCGGCCAGTGCCAGCGACGGACGGCGAACATCAACACGATTGAACGTCGCGGCGGCGGCATTCAGATTCGCTGTGCCACTCCAGACGCCCCATTGGTGATTGGCAACCAGTGTCAGATTCGCGCCATAGCCATCGAGCGCGGTGAGTTGCCATGGAAAGTCAGGGTCGATATCAATGATCAGGTTGCGGCTGGCGCTAAATCTCTTCAGTTGAAGACTGTTTAACCAGCCGGGTGTTGTTTCCATCCATAACTGTTGCCAGTTTTTTGGCAGGGTATATTCCAGCCCGACAATTGCTGCATCATCGAGGATCAGCGTTTTCCCGTCGCGTTGCCAGTTTCCTGACGTTCTCACCATGCCACCTTCCCAACGGCTGGTAAACTGGCGCAGCGCCACGCCCTGCGGGGAAAATTCTGCGTTCATAATCGGGTCAAACAAATGCAGCGAACCATAAATAAACTCGCTGGCATTCATCGACAGCTTTCCTTCCTGTGTCTGCCAGTCATCTTTACTGAAGGTCATGTTGCGTAAGCTGAGATCGAGATCGGTCACCGCCCAGTCCGGGCCTTGCAGGCGAGCATCTATCACTTCCAGGCGACCAATCTGTAACGAAGGCACAGAGCGCAATGGCGCAAAGAAATCAGTCAGCGATTTTTCGCTTTGCAGACGGATATCCGCCATGCGCAGGTTTTCCACCTGCCAGCTACCGTCGGCGTTACGCTGCGCGTTTCCGGTTAATGTACCGCGCGCGATATCGGCACCCAGATTGGTCAGCGTAACGCGATCGTTATCAATACTGCCTTCAACCAACACATTGGTGGCAGGAACATCATTGAGCGACAGGGAGCCAGCACTGAACTGAATCTGCGCTTTCGTTCCCAACACTTTACCGGCTTCTGGCGACCACGGAATGACACCGCCATTTACCCGCTGAGCACTTAATTTCCACTCGCTATTTGGGCTATTAAATGCCATATCGCGCAGTTGCAGGCGATCGGCTTTGAACGGTAGCGGGGCGGTCTGGTCGGTGAGATTCAGCGTCCCGTTTTCCAGCAGAATGGAATCGACATGGCGCGGTTCGGTCAGTTGCCGACTACTCAAGGCGATATCAACACTTTTTGCCACCAGGGTAGCGGGCTGTCCATCACGACCAAACGTGACGTTCTCCAGTATGATATGAGACGGCGCGGAAAAGCGGTGATCCATTGCCCCGAAGACCAAATGGTAGTCGCTATTTTCGGAAATCCATGCGCTGATATGCTCCGCACCCCAACGGGTTTGCAGAAGAAAATAGAGGCCAGTTATCACTACGAGTAGCGCGACGAAAATGTAGAGAAGCAGCTTCCCAATAAATTTCATAGTCTTCCATCCCGCGAAATACACATAAGGGAGTTATGCACGATTTACGCGCATTCCTCAAGGCGGGAATGGTGAAAGAGGGGCGCTGCGGCGGTAAAGAAACTTACCGCCGCTAAGTGAATTACGGTTTTTCCGGCGGGAAAATCAGGTTCAGCACAATGGCAGTAATACCGCCAGCGGCAATACCTGAAGAGAGCAGGTTTTTCAGCCAGTCAGGGGCAAATTGCAAAATCAGCGGCTGCTGAGAAACGCCCAGACCGACGGCCAGCGACAGTGCAATAATCAGAATTGCCCGACGGTTCAGCGGCTCGCGGGAAACGATGCGTACACCGGATGCGGCGATGGTGCCAAACATCACAAGCGTAGCGCCGCCCAGAACTGGCTCTGGGATGTGTTGCACGAAACCACTCACTGCCGGGAACAGGCCCAGCACGATCAACATCAGCGCCACCACAAAACCGACATAACGGCTGGCAACACCCGTTAACTGAATTACACCGTTGTTCTGTCCGAAGCAGGAGTTCGGGAAGGTGTTAAATACTGCCGAGACAAACGAGTTCAGGCCGTTTGCCAGCACGCCGCCTTTCAGACGTTTCATGTACAGCGGGCCGGAAACCGGCTGTTCGGAAACGTCAGAGGTCGCGGTGATATCGCCAATGGTTTCCAGTGAGGTGATCATAAAGACCAGCATCAGCGGCAGCAGTAGGCTCCATTCAATACCAAGACCGTAATAGAGCGGCGTTGGTACCATAATCAGTTCTTGCGTCATCGGTTCGTTGCTTTCTGGCAACATACCCATAAACCACGCCAGCGCATATCCGGCCGCCATCGCAATCACCAGCGAGGCCACGCGTAAGTAAGGGTTACGTTGGCGGTTAAGCAGGATAATTAAGGCTAAGACCACACCCGCCAGCAGCAGGTTTTTCGGTGCGCCAAAGGTGTTGTCGCTCATGGCCGCATAGCCGCCACCAATGGACGTTAACCCAACCTGAATTAGTGACAGGCCGATAATCATCACCACGACGCCAGAAACCAGCGGCGTAATAATGCGGCGCGCCAGATGCAGAACGCGGGAGATCACCATCTCCGTGCAGCTTGCTAACATCAGCGTACCAAACAGTGCCGCCATCATGGTGGGAACATCAGCACCACCGGTCTTCAGCGCCGTGCCGCCCATAATCAGCGGGGCAACGAAGTTGAAACTGGTCCCCTGAATCGACAACAACCCGGAACCTACCGGCCCCCAGGCTTTAATCTGAATAATCGATGCCACACCGGAGGCAAACAGCGACATACTAATAATGTGTTGTGTGTCCTGTGCCGGTAAACCTAGCGCCTGGCAGATGAGAAGCGCAGGGGTGATCACCGCGACAAACATCGCCAGCAGGTGCTGACAGGCGGCAAACAGAGTTTGAGCAAGCGGTGGACGATCTTCAAGACGATAAATCAGTTCGCTGTTTTGAGTCTGCGCAACCGGTTGCGCATTTTCTGACTCGAGGGTGGAAACAGACATCGAAAACAATCCCGTGGTAGCAAAGCGGGCATTTTAGCTGACCGAAGGGCAAAAGCAAACGTTTGCCATGCATTCTTCTAAATATTTAAATGCGATAAATGCACTTTTTTATATAACTTTTGGTTGTTTTCTGCTTAAAATCCATGCCATTTTTTTATTTTCAGCTAAGAATTCGAACCGGGAAAGCATGACTCGAAACTCGTCATAGTGCACCTTACAGTACATGTGCGATGCAGTATGACGAGTATGAAAGAGTGGTGCGGATACAAAGGAGCTATCTATGTTTCATCTCGACACTTTAGCAACGCTTGTTGCAGCAACGCTGACGTTGCTGCTCGGGCGCAAATTAGTTCACTCAGTCTCCTTTTTGAAGAAATACACCATACCGGAACCTGTTGCGGGTGGTTTGCTGGTGGCGCTGGCGCTGCTGGTGCTGAAAAAAACCATGGGCTGGGAAGTCAACTTTGATATGTCGCTGCGCGATCCGTTGATGCTGGCTTTCTTTGCCACCATCGGCCTGAACGCCAACATTGCCAGCTTACGTGCCGGTGGCCGTGTGGTGGGTATTTTCCTGATTGTGGTTGTTGGTCTGTTGGTGATGCAAAACGCCATCGGTATTGGTATGGCCAGTCTGTTAGGTCTTGATCCGCTGATGGGGCTGTTAGCAGGGTCTATTACGCTTTCTGGCGGTCATGGGACTGGCGCGGCGTGGAGTAAATTGTTCATTGAACGTTACGGCTTTACTAATGCGACGGAAGTCGCAATGGCCTGTGCAACGTTCGGTCTGGTGCTGGGCGGGCTGATTGGTGGCCCGGTGGCGCGTTATCTGGTGAAACACTCCACTACACCGAACGGTATTCCGGATGACCAGGAAGTCCCGACGGCGTTCGAAAAGCCAGATGTAGGGCGCATGATCACCTCGCTGGTGCTGATTGAAACTATCGCGCTAATTGCTATCTGCCTGACGGTGGGGAAAATTGTTGCGCAACTTTTGGCTGGCACTGCTTTTGAATTACCAACCTTCGTTTGTGTGCTGTTTGTAGGCGTGATTCTGAGCAACGGTCTGTCAATGATGGGCTTTTATCGCGTCTTTGAGCGTGCGGTATCCGTGCTGGGTAACGTAAGTCTGTCGTTGTTCCTGGCGATGGCGCTGATGGGCCTGAAGCTGTGGGAGCTGGCTTCGCTGGCGCTGCCGATGCTGGCGATTCTGGTGGTACAGACCATCTTCATGGCGTTGTATGCCATCTTCGTCACCTGGCGCATGATGGGCAAAAACTACGATGCGGCGGTACTGGCTGCGGGTCACTGTGGCTTTGGTCTTGGCGCGACACCAACGGCAATCGCCAACATGCAGGCGATTACTGAACGCTTTGGCCCTTCACATATGGCCTTCCTGGTGGTGCCGATGGTCGGTGCGTTCTTTATCGATATCGTTAACGCCCTGGTGATTAAGCTGTATTTAATGTTGCCGATTTTTGCGGGTTAAAAATGAAAAAGCGTCGGAGGGAACCGGAAACGCTACGTGAACACTGTCGCCATATTTTTGGTGATGAGCCGCCAGTGCTCTATGTATGGGAAACGGAATTTGATTACTCAGATGCCGAACTCAAGGCGCTGGCGGCTAAAGAGTGGCAACAGATCAGCAAATGGGATTTGAGTGCTTACTATGTACTCAATCTCGTTTATAACGAACCGATGCAAATAGAGCTGTTTCGCTATCTGTTTCCGCTATGCCTGGCGCAATGGCATGAAACCGTTTTGGCAGGCGGTTATGGCGATCACTTCGAAGAGTCCTTCATCAAGGCACTGCGTCGGCCCTATCTCTGGCAGGAGATGATGAATGCTTCCCAACGCCAGCAGGTACGACAATTTTTACTGGAAACCGCGTTGCAGCGTATGGATAACGAGCGTGGTTTCAATAATGTTCTGTACTGGCTGGAGGCGTTCAATGCAATGGGCGGGGCCGCGCCGTTAATTCGTCCCCTCTGGTCACGCTGGTGGGCACTGGATACGCCCGGCAAAGCGGTGTGTGCTATTCAATATGCCGCGCATCTTATTTATCCCATAGAAGCCAATCCGTTATGGTCGCAAGAATGGTTAGGCTGGTGGCATCCATTAGGCCATAAAGATGGCTGGTCCTCTGAAAATCGCGCTTTTTTTCGCCAGATGATAACACCTGAAATGATTGTGGCTGGCGTACAGGCAGCGGCTGAAATTCTGCGTGGTGAACCGGAAGGCGCAATGGCGGCGCGAATTGCGCAAGATGCGTATGAGGCAGTGGATATCATCACTATCCAGATTGAAGATTTACTGCGTGACTTGTTTTGTGATGAGTCTGGTCATGCGTTGGAGTAACGTTCAGTCTCTGGCATCCAGCGCTCTATCAGGGCTTTTGCCTGCTGTGGGTAACGTTCGTGAATATGTCGCGCCAGGCGCTGAACTTCCGGGATCATCGCCTGATCGCGCAGTAAATCCGCCACTTTAAATTCGGCATTACCCGTCTGACGTGTGCCTAACAGTTCACCCGGTCCACGTATCTCCAAATCTTTCTGCGCAATCACAAAACCGTCGTTGCTGTCGCGCAGTACTTGCAAGCGGATTTGCGCCGTTTTGGAGAGCGGTGTTTTGTAGAGCAGGACACAGTGAGAAGCCACCGCGCCACGACCTACACGCCCGCGAAGCTGGTGTAACTGCGCCAGACCGAGACGCTCCGGGTTTTCGATAATCATCAGACTAGCGTTAGGCACATCAACGCCGACTTCAATAACAGTAGTGGCAACCAGCAGGTGTAGCTCACCTTGCTTAAACGATGCCATCACCGCCTGTTTCTCGGCTGGTTTCATCCGCCCGTGCACCAGACCGACATTCAACTCTGGTAGCGCCAGTTTCAACTCTTCCCACGTGGCTTCCGCCGCCTGCGCTTCCAGTAATTCCGATTCTTCAATCAACGTACAAACCCAGTATGCCTGACGGCCTTCCGTCATACAGGCGTGGCGCACGCGGTCGATAATATCGTTACGGCGCGTATCAGGAATTGCCACTGTCGTCACTGGTGTGCGGCCTGGCGGCAGTTCATCAATGACCGAGGTGTCGAGATCAGCATACGCGGTCATTGCCAGCGTGCGGGGGATCGGCGTGGCGGTCATGATCAACTGATGTGGATGGAAGCCCTGTTGCTGGCCTTTCTCCCACAATGCCAGACGCTGATGCACGCCAAAGCGATGCTGTTCGTCGATAATCACCAGCGCCAGACCGTTAAACTGCACCTGTTCCTGGAAAATGGCATGAGTGCCAACAATCATCTGCACCTGACCGCTGGCGATGGCTTCTTGCTGAGCCAGTCGCGCTTTACCTTTCTGCTTACCGGCGAGCCAGCCCACTTCGATACCGAGCGGTTCAAACCAGTTGCGGAAGTTATTGGCGTGCTGCTCGGCAAGTAATTCGGTTGGTGCCATCAGCGCCACCTGTTTGCCGTGCGCAATCGCACGCAGCGCGGCGAGGGCGGCGACCAGCGTTTTACCGGAACCTACATCGCCCTGTACCAGACGCATCATCGGCACATCCAGCGCCATATCGCGCTCGATCTCCGCCACTACGCGTGCCTGTGCGCCCGTTGGCTTGAACGGTAAGGCGGCGAGGAGTTTATTTTTCAGCGCGTCATTGGCGTTAAGCGGCTGGGCATGGAAACGTTGCGCTCCGGCGCGTAACGCCAGCATGCTAAGGTTGTGCGCCAGCAGTTCTTCCAGAATCAGACGACGTTGCGCCGGATGCTGCCCGGTTTCCAGATCGCTAAGTTGCAGCGTTGGCGGTGGGCGATGCAGAGTGCGCAACGCTTCCGGTAACGTCATCATTCCTTGTGACAGTTCCGGCGGCAGGAGTTCTTCAATGGCGCAGGTGTCGAGCAGATCCAGCGCCTGGTTGGTTAATTTACGCAGCGTCGCCTGCTTTACGCCTTCGGTGGTTGGGTAAACCGGCGTGAGCGTTTCCTGCAACTCTGGCGTACTGAGATCGCCCTGTACGCGGTATTCCGGGTGGATCATCTCCGCACCATATTTACCGCGCTTTGCTTCGCCATAGGCCAGCACGCGGCGGCCCGTCGCCAGGCTATTTTTCATTGCCGCGTTGAAGTTGAAAAAACGCATGGTGAGAATGCCGGAACCGTCGCTAATCTGGCAGGTCATCATTCGCCGACCGCCGAAGGAGATATTGCAGTTCAGCACTTCGCCTTCCACCGTGGCATAAACGCCCGGCAGTAGCTCACCGATGGGGTAGAGATGGGTGCGATCTTCGTAGCGCAGGGGAAGGTGTAAGAGTAAATCCTGCACGGTATGCAGATTGATTTTCGCCAGCTTGTTACTTTGCGCCGCGCCCACGCCCGTTAGGGAACTGAGCGGGACAGCATCTAACAGGCGACCTTTCATGGCGCTTACCCTGCGGCCTGCATAGTGGCCCACCAGTCGGCATCGGCTTCAATTTCGCCTTGCTGATTGACGTGGGGGTAAGGCAGGCCTTTGCGTTTTGCGACTTTCGCCAGCACCGGATAGCCGCCTTCAAATAACAAACGTTGTTGCTCTGCTTCCGGCAACATACTGTTTTCACGCAGGTACATGCCTGCGTTTTGCCGCTGGCGCTGGGCTTCGTAAAGAATGAGGGCTGAGGCAACGGAAACATTCAGCGACTGCACCATGCCGATCATCGGAATGATGATGTCCTGATCCGCCAGGGCTAATGCTTCCTGAGTGATGCCCGTTTTCTCCTGACCCATCAAAATACAGGTCGGGCGGGTGTAATCAATTTCGCGGAAATCGACAGCGCTATCAGAAAGATGGGTTGCCAGAATCTGCATGCCCTGGCCTTTCAGATGGGCGACGGCATCGCCAATGGTACGGTGCGTTTTCACCTGTACCCAACTGTTGCTGCCAGCCGCAGCTGAAGCCATAGTGCGCATCCGGCTACCAGGCCAGACGGCGTGGACTTCGTGTACGCCAACGGCATCTGCGGTACGAATGATCGCAGAAACGTTATGGGGTTTGTGGACCTGCTCCATGCAGACGGTCAGATCAGGCTGCCGCCTGGCGAGCATTTCGCAGATACGTGCATAACGTGTTGGGTTCATAAAACATTAATTTCGGTTTCGGGTGACTTTAATCACGTCTGGCATCACGCGGATTTTGCGCATGATATTCGCCAGATGCACACGGTCACGGGCGGTCAGACGAATAAAGGCGCTGTAGACGCGACCATCCTTTTCTTCTGTATTCAAACTTTGAATATTGGAGTTGGTCGTATTGATCGCTGCCGTCAGGTTAGCTAATGCGCCCTGATGATTGAACATCTCCACCTTGATTTCGGTGATGAATTCTTGCGCCGTCTCTTTATCCCATTCCACAGCCATAAATTTCTCTGGCTCTTTCTGGTAGCCACGGATGTTACGACAGGATTCATGGTGGATCACCAGACCTTTACCGGGGCTGACGTGAGCGATAATTGGATCGCCAGGAATAGGACGGCAGCATTTCGCAAAGGTGATCAGAACGCCATCGGCACCTTTAATTGGCAGATGTCCGTGACTTTGGGTCGCCGGAGGAATGGAAGCGTCTCCATGTTGCAGATTTTTCGCGACCACCACGCTCATCGCGTTGCCAAGGCCGATTTCAGCCAGCAGATCGTCAAGCGTTGCCAGCTTCATGCGGTCCAGTTCGCGCTGAATATTTTCCTGCGGGATTTCATTGAGCTTACGGCTACCACCCAACGCATGGTTGAGCAGACGGCGGCCCAGGCTTACAGAATCATCACGCTTGAGGTTTTTCAGCAACTGACGAATTTTGGCGCGCGCTTTCGAGCTGACGACAAAGTTCAGCCACGCGGCATTCGGGCGAGCGCCCGGTGCGGTAATGATTTCAACGGTTTGACCACTGGTAAGCGGCTGCGACAGCGGGTAAGGCTGACGGTCGACGCGCGCGCCCACGCAGGCATGACCGATATCGGTATGCACCGCATAAGCGAAGTCGACGGGCGTTGCACCGGCAGGCAGCTCGACAATGCGCCCTTCCGGTGTGAAAACGTAAATCTCATCCGGGAAGAGATCGGATTTAACGCTCTCGATAAATTCGAACGAGCTACCGGCGCTCTGTTGCAGCTCCAGCAGGCTTTGCATCCAGCGCTGAGCGCGGATTTGCGCGGTAGTGCTGGTTTCGCCGTGCTCTTTATAAGCCCAGTGTGCGGCAACACCCATCTCCGCCATCTGATCCATATCTTCGGTGCGGATCTGGACCTCAACCGGCACGCCGTGCGGGCCAATCATCGAGGTGTGCAAAGATTGATAGCCGTTCGCTTTGGGAATGGCGATGTAGTCTTTCACGCGACCCGGACGCGGCTTATACAGGCTGTGCATCTGGCCGAGCACGCGATAACAGGTGTCGGAATCATTGACGATCACGCGGAAGGCGTAGATGTCCATGATCGAGTGAAAACGCTGCTCTTTGAGCACCATTTTGCAGTAGATCGAATAAAGATGCTTTTCGCGACCACTGACGCGGCACGGTATTCCCGCTTCCTGCAAACGCCCTTCGATTTCCGAGAGGATTTTTTGGATCATCTCTTTACGGTTGCCGCGCGCGGCCTTCACCACTTCTTTGATTACGCGATAACGGTTGGGATACAGCGCTTCAAAACCCAGCTCTTCGAGTTCGGTTTTAATGTGGTGGATACCTAAACGGTGCGCCAGCGGGCTGTAGATTTCGAGAGTTTCACGGGCGATGCGGCGACGTTTGTCCGGGCGAAGTGAGCCCAGCGTGCGCATGTTGTGGGTACGGTCTGCGAGTTTGATGAGAATGACGCGGATATCCTGCACCATCGCCATAATCATCTTGCGAAAGTTTTCGGCCTGCGCCTCTTTCTTATCGCGGAACTTGAGCTTATCAAGCTTTGATACTCCCTCTACTAGTTCGGCGACGCTTTTACCAAAAAGCTGTTCCATGTCCTGGTAGGTGGCGGGAGTATCTTCAATCACGTCATGCAGCAGCGCTGCCATTAGCGTTTCATAGTCGAGTTTCATCTCGGCCAGAATGCAGGCAACCGCTACCGGGTGCGTGATATAGGGTTCACCGCTTGAACGTGTTTGCCCCTCGTGAGCATCACGTGCAACGAGATACGCCTGCCGCAGACGTTTGATTTGGTCTTCCGGCAGGTAGTTTTGAATCAGCTGATTCAGGCTTTCAAACAGATACAAGGGCGACCCGCTTTGTGATTAACGACGACCTTCAGCAATAGCGGTAACGGCTTGTAATTCAGCGGCTTCCTGCTCTTGCTGTTCCTGGCGTTCGCGAACATCGAGGATCTGGTTGTTGATCAGACCTTCTTCGATTTCGCGCAGCGCGATTACAGTGGTTTTATCGTTTTCTTCCGGTACCAGCGGATCCTTTCCGCCTACCTGCATCTGACGAGCGCGACGCGCGGCGACCAGTACCAGGTCAAAACGGTTACCAATTTTCTCTACAGCGTCCTGAACAGTTACGCGTGCCATACTTAAAAAGCTCCACAGGTGAAGAAATGACTGGGCATGATACTGAAAGAAGGTTCAGTCTGCCAACAATTTGCTGATTAAAGCGTCATGACGCTGCTTTTGGCGGCTCATGCGCAAGCGTTCGGCGCGAATGATAGTCTTTAGATCACCCAGAGCGGTGTCGAAATCATCATTCACTATTAAATAATCATATTCGGCGTAATGGCTCATTTCTGCAACTGCTTGCGCCATACGCTTTGCAATGACCTCTTCGCTGTCCTGACCTCGACCCCGTAAACGGCGGTCTAACTCAATTTTTGACGGCGGTAGAATAAAGATACTCCGCGCATGCGGCATTTTCTGGCGAATTTGCTGTGCGCCCTGCCAGTCAATATCCAGAAAAACATCCACGCCGCTCGCCAATACTTGCTCAATGGCCTCGCGTGAAGTGCCATAGTAATTACCGAACACTTCCGCGTGCTCAAGGAATGCATCTCTGCTAATCATCTCTTTAAATTCATCATGATTAACAAAGAAGTAGTGTTCGCCATGTACTTCACCCGGACGCGGTGCGCGCGTGGTGTGTGAAACAGAAACCTGAGTGTCGTACAACGGTTGGGTTTTTAATAAAGCCTGAATCAGGCTGGATTTACCCGCGCCACTGGGGGCAGAAACAATATAAAGCGTGCCTTGAGCCATGAGTATCTTTCGTATGTGATTAAGCGAAATAAAGCCTACATACGGGCTTATTATACACGGCGCGGCCATGTGACGTAGCCCTTGCTCACACTTTTTGCGCAAAGTTGTTGCGTTTTGCGTACCTGTTTCCGCAATTCCCGGTCATTTACTGCAACAAAGACGATTCTCTGGAAGCGTCATCTCACACTTTATTTTTGCCCCTCGGTTTTGCATTCATCTCGTTGTATATCTGCCCGCCTGACTACAGCGGAGGTGACGATGAAAGTATGGATTGCAGTGTTAATGAGTATTTTGTGCTGGCAATCATCAGCGAAGGCGGTCTGCCCGGCCTGGTCTCCAGCCAGAGCGCATGAAGAAATCTCCCGCCTACAACAGCAAGTAAAACAGTGGGACGATGATTACTGGAAAAAAGGGAAAAGTGACGTGGAGGATGGGGTTTACGATCAGTTAAGCGCCCGCCTTGCACAGTGGCAACGCTGTTTTGGCGAAGAGACAACGGGTGACGCTATGTCGCCGCCGTTGAGTGGCACGGTTATCCATCCGGTTGCGCATACGGGGGTACGTAAGTTAGCGGATAAAAATGCGTTACGTCTGTGGATGCATGAGCACAGCGATCTTTGGGTGCAGCCAAAAGTTGATGGCGTTGCGGTAACACTGGTCTACCGTGATGGAAAACTGATTAAAGCGATCAGTCGTGGCAATGGGCTTAAAGGTGAGGACTGGACGCAGAAAATACGCTTGATTCCTTCTGTTCCGCAATCTGTTAGCGGAGCTTTGGCCAACAGCACCCTGCAGGGTGAGATATTTCTCCAGCGTGAGGGGCATATCCAACAACAAATGGGAGGAATGAATGCCCGTTCAAAGGTCGCTGGCATTTTGATGCGCCAGGACAATAGCGACACGCTGCATTCACTGGGCGTGTTTATCTGGGCATGGCCGGATGGACCACAGTTGATGGCCGAGCGATTACAGCAGCTTGCTACTGCGGGCTTTACTTTGACGCAGAAGTATACCCTTGCGGTGAAAAGCGCAGACGAGGTTGAGCGAGCACGTAATGAGTGGTGGAAAGCGAAATTGCCCTTCGTCACCGATGGCGTGGTGGTGCGAGCGGCTAAGGAACCCGAATCCCGTCATTGGCTACCGGGTCAGGCGGACTGGCTGATAGCGTGGAAATATCAGCCTGTGGCCCAGGTTACTGAAGTAAACGCGATACAGTTTGCTGTCGGTAAGAGCGGAAAAATCTCGGTGGTGGCATCACTCGCGCCTGTCATGCTGGATGATAAAAAAGTTCAGCGGGTGAACATTGGTTCCGTCAGACGTTGGCAGGAGTGGGACATTGCACCTGGCGATCAAATCCTTGTGAGTCTTGCCGGTCAGGGTATTCCACGCATTGATGAAGTGGTCTGGCGCGGTGCAGAACGCACAAAACCGACGCCGCCAGAAAACCGTTTTAACGCGTTGACATGCTACTTCGCTTCTGATGTTTGTCAGGAACAATTCATATCGCGATTAGTTTGGCTGGGATCAAAACAGGTTTTGGGGCTGGAGGGCATCGGTGAATCTGGCTGGCGCTCGCTACATCAGACGCATCGCTTTGAGCATATTTTTTCCTGGCTTTCATTAACGCCAGAGCAATTGCAGCACACGCCGGGGATCGCGAAGAGTAAAGGTGAGCAGTTGTGGCATCAGTTTAACCTGGCACGTCAGCAGCCTTTTACTCGCTGGGTGATGGCTATGGGAATACCGTTAACCCAAACGGCGCTTAATGCCAACGACTTCAGCTCCTGGGCGCAACTTTTGCAGAGAAGCGAACAGTATTGGCAGCAACTACCGGGGACAGGGCTGCGTCGCGCAAGTCAGGTTATGGAATGGAAGAATAATGCGCAAATCAAGATGCTGGGCAACTGGCTGGCTGCCCAGCAGATCACAGGTTTTGTGCCTTAGTGGCCTTCGTGGCTGTAATAAAAAACCGGTAATCCCAGTTTAAAACGCAGCGCCAGCAAGCGAGCGAAAAAGCCGAATACCAGGGTGGAAATAATCACCACATCATGGTTGGAAACATAGTGTTGCAGTGCGATGTACAGCACGGCGGAAGCAAAAGAAACCCCGGCGTACAACTCTTTCTGGAATACCAGTGGGATGCGTTTACAGAACATATCGCGCAAAACGCCGCCAAACACGCCAGTCGTCACAGCCGCGACAACGGCAATGATCGGGCCGTGTCCCATATCCAGCGCGACCTGTGCGCCAATGATAGAAAAAACCACCAGTCCGAGTGCATCGAGCACCAGAAAGACTTTACGCAGGTAAGGCATCACGGGAGCAACGATGGTGGTGAACACGGCGGCGGTGGCGACGATAATCACATACTCCGGGTGTTTGACCCAGCCAAGCGGATAGTGGCCCAGCAGAATATCGCGCACTGATCCTCCGCCAATTGCGGTGGCGGTAGCAATGATAATTACGCCAAATGTATCCATGCGCCGCCGTCCGGCCGCCAGCGCCCCTGTCATTGCTTCGGCAGTAATGCCAACCAAATACAAAATGTGTAACAGCATGGTTCTCTCCCTAAAAATCTGCCTGGCAGGGTAGCGATTTGTGTGCATTGTCACGATTGAGATTTTTTAAGGAGAGAAGGGATTGATAATTTGTAGTTATGTGAAATTGCTATTTTCTGTAGTAAGAATGCATTTTTCTGATTTTGTGATAAGTAAAATGCATTAGAAAAAGTATGGAGTAAATAAATATGAGGACGAAACTATATGCGTAGCGCCGCTGTAATCAACAACGGCCTACGGAGATATGTCGCTTACTCGATATTCTGAATCTGCTCGCGCATTTGCTCGATCAATACTTTCAGCTCGATGGCGGAGTTTGTCACTTCGGCATTGATAGATTTCGACGCAAGAGTGTTCGACTCGCGGTTGAACTCCTGCATCATAAAGTCCAGACGACGGCCAACCGCTTCTTTTTTCTTCAGAATGTTGTACGTCTCTTTAACATGCGCTTCGAGGCGGTCCAGCTCTTCGGCAACGTCAATTCGTTGTGCCAGCAGAACCAACTCCTGCTCCAGACGGTTATTTTCCAGCTGTACCTGGGCATCTTCCAGCTTTGCGACCAGACGCTCACGCTGCCATTGCAGGATTTCCGGCATATGGGCGCGGACTTTGACCACTTCGGCGGTGACGCCTTCCAGACGCTGCTCGATCAATGCTTTCAGCGCCTGACCTTCGGTTTCACGCGCGATGATAAAGTCGTCCAGGGTGCCATCCAACGCCGCAAGAATTTCAGCAGCAATGGCGTCGAGATCCTGCTCCTGGGCTGCCATCACGCCTGGCCAGCGCAGAATATCAACCGGGTTGATTTCCCCTTCGTCGCTCTGCATTTTTACCCAGTTCGCGGCAGTTACCAGCTGTTTAGCCAGTTTTTCGTTGAGGATCAGCTCACCTTGCGCGCTGACATCTGGCTCATAGCGCAGGGTACATTCCACTTTACCGCGCGTCAGGCGAGAACGAATACGCTCGCGAACGACAGGTTCAAGGCTACGGAACTGCTCCGGCAGACGAAAGTAAGTTTCCAGATAACGCT
The DNA here is from genome assembly GCF_004212325.1 of Escherichia sp. E13S3. Taxonomy (NCBI): domain Bacteria; kingdom Pseudomonadati; phylum Pseudomonadota; class Gammaproteobacteria; order Enterobacterales; family Enterobacteriaceae; genus Escherichia; species Escherichia sp. E13S3. The sequence continues at coordinate 155,901 of NZ_RHJR01000009.1, read as the reverse complement.
GGTTTACCGAGCGCATTTCCCAGGTTGCGCTCCCCCATTCACCCTTGATTTCACGCCGGGCGTAGGCGGTCATACTGCGGATCATAGACGTTCCTGTTTATAAAAGGAGATGTGGAAGGATTATAGCCATCGATGCCTTGTCAGGATAGGAATAACCGCCGGAAGTCCGTATAATGCGCAGCCACATTTGTTTCAAGCCGGAGATTTCAATATGCGTCCAGCAGGCCGTAGCAATAATCAGGTGCGTCCCGTTACCCTGACTCGTAACTATACAAAACATGCAGAAGGCTCGGTGCTGGTCGAATTTGGCGATACCAAAGTGTTGTGTACCGCCTCTATTGAAGAAGGCGTGCCGCGCTTCCTGAAAGGTCAGGGCCAGGGCTGGATCACCGCAGAGTACGGTATGCTGCCGCGTTCTACTCATACCCGTAATGCCCGTGAAGCGGCGAAAGGTAAGCAGGGCGGCCGCACGATGGAAATCCAGCGTCTGATCGCTCGTGCATTGCGCGCCGCAGTAGATTTGAAAGCCCTCGGTGAGTTCACCATTACGCTGGATTGCGACGTACTTCAGGCCGATGGCGGCACCCGCACTGCTTCTATCACCGGTGCTTGTGTTGCACTAGCCGATGCGCTGAATAAGCTGGTTGAGAATGGCAAGCTGAAAACCAACCCGATGAAAGGTATGGTGGCAGCGGTTTCTGTCGGTATTGTTAACGGCGAAGCGATTTGCGATCTGGAATACGTTGAAGACTCAGCGGCTGAAACGGACATGAACGTAGTGATGACCGAAGACGGGCGCATCATTGAAGTGCAGGGGACGGCAGAAGGCGAGCCGTTCACCCATGAAGAGCTACTCACCTTGTTGGCCTTGGCTCGAGGGGGAATCGAATCCATTGTAGCGACGCAGAAGGCGGCGTTGGAAAACTGATTTTTAAGGCGACTGATGAGTCGCCTTTTTTTTGTCTGTAGAAAAGTAAGATGAGGAGCGAAGGCATGAAACCATATCAGCGCCAGTTTATTGAATTTGCGCTTAGCAAGCAGGTGTTAAAGTTTGGCGAGTTTACGCTGAAATCCGGGCGCAAAAGCCCCTATTTCTTCAACGCCGGGCTGTTTAATACCGGGCGCGACCTGGCACTGTTAGGCCGTTTTTACGCTGAAGCATTGGTGGATTCCGGCATTGAGTTCGATCTGCTGTTTGGCCCTGCTTACAAAGGGATTCCGATTGCCACCACAACCGCCGTGGCGCTGGCGGAGCATCATGACCTGGACCTGCCGTACTGCTTTAACCGCAAAGAAGCAAAAGATCACGGTGAAGGCGGCAATCTGGTTGGTAGCGCGTTACAAGGGCGTGTGATGCTGGTGGATGATGTGATCACCGCCGGGACGGCGATTCGCGAGTCGATGGAAATTATTCAGGCCAATGGCGCGACGCTTGCTGGCGTGCTGATTTCGCTCGATCGTCAGGAACGGGGTCGCGGCGAGATTTCGGCGATTCAGGAAGTTGAGCGTGATTACAACTGCAAGGTGATCTCTATCATCACCCTGAAAGACCTGATTGCCTACCTGGAAGAGAAGCCAGAAATGGCGGAACATCTGGCGGCGGTTAAGGCCTATCGCGAAGAGTTTGGCGTTTAAAAATATGCGCTGCGCAGGTTTTTTACTGTGCGCAGCGTGATGCGTTTTAAGATATCGTGTTAATCTGCTTTCGCCAGCAGTGGCAATAGCGTTTCCGGCCTTTTGTGCCGGGAGGGTCGGCGAGTCGCCGACTTAACGCCAGTAGTATGTCCATATACCCAAAGCCGCTTCATTGTACTTAAGTACGCTTCGCGTACGTCGCGCTGACGCGCTCAGTACAGTTACGCGCCTTCGGGATGGTTTGATGGTATTGCCGCTGTTGGTGCCTCTTTTGGCCGCCGTGATGTGGAGAGTGGAATGGATGCTACCCGGATAACCCTTCTGGCGCTCGATTTGTTCGGCTCGCCGGGCTGGAGTGCCGATAAAGAAATACAGCGGCTGTATGCGCTCAGTAATCATGTCGGACGCCATTACCGACGCATTATTCTTTCTAAGCGCCACGGTGGTCAGCGGATGGTGCTAGCCCCTGATTACTTGCTCAAAACCGTACAGCGCAACATTCTTAAGAACGTACTTTCACAATTTCCACTTTCCTCTTTTGCTACCGCCTACCGACCGGGTTGCCCAATCGTCAGCAACGCGCAGCCACACTGCCAACAGCCGCAGATCCTGAAACTCGATATCGAAAACTTTTTCGATAGCATTAGCTGGTTACAGGTCTGGCGTGTATTTCGCCAGGCCCAGTTGCCACGTAATGTGGTAACCATGCTGACCTGGCTTTGTTGTTATAACGACGCGTTACCGCAGGGGGCGCCAACTTCGCCTGCCATTTCCAATCTTGTGATGCGCTGTTTTGATGAGCGCATAGGGGAATGGTGCCAGACACGAGGAATTATCTATACCCGCTACTGCGATGACATGACCTTTTCAGGTCACTTCAATGCCCGCCAGGTTAAAAATAAAGTGTGCGGATTGTTAGCGGAACTGGGCCTGAGCCTCAATCAACGCAAAAGCTGCCTGATAGGTGCCTGTAAGCGCCAGCAGGTAACCGGGATTGTTGTTAATCACAAACCACAGCTTGCCTGTGAAGCTCGCCGGGCGCTGCGTCAGGAGGTGCATTTGTGCCAAAAATATGGCGTTATTTCGCATCTTAGTCATCGTGGTGAACTTGATCCTTCAGGCGATCTCCACGCACAGGCAACGGCGTATCTGTATGCTTTGCAGGGAAGAATAAACTGGTTATTGCAAATCAACCCTGAGGATGAGGCCTTTAAACAGGCGAGGGAAAGTGTAAAGCGAATGCTGGTGGCATGGTAAGAAAAGCGTCAGGCAGACGTTTCTGCCTGAACGTTTAGGGGAGAATTACTGCAACTGCGCAGCAATCAGTGGCCAGCGGGCGTCAAAATCATCCGTCGGGCGGTATTTAAACTCGCTGCGGACAAAGCGTGACAGCATACCTTCACAAAATGCCAGCAACTGGCTTGCCAGCAGCGTTTCATCGGTGGTGTAACCTTCACCCTCACGCATTCTCTTTTCACGCAATACCTGACGCAACTGCGCTTCAATACGCTCGAACAGTTGGTTGATGCGCCCTTGCAGGCGGTCTTGTTCAAACATCAGCGCATGCCCGGTAAGGATGCGGGTCAGGCCAGGATTACGCTCACCAAAACCGAGGAGCAACAACACAATCAGACGCAGGCGCGTTGTGGTGTCCTTCTCATCTTTCAGAATCAGATTGATGCGAGTAATCAGGCTATCTTCGATAAACTCAATCAGGCTATCGAACATGCGGGTTTTACTGGGGAAGTGGCGATACAGAGCCGCTTCGGAAACGCCGACAGAGGCGGCCAGTTTCGCTGTCGTGATACGTTGGCTTCCATCGCTGGATTCCAGCATCAGCGCCAGAGACTGAAGTATTTCTTCGCGACGGTTCCTTTTCGCAGTTTGTTTTTCTGCCATGTTACAAAATACCCCTGAAAATAAGCACTTGCCAGGCGGCACCCACGCTATGACCGCAAACGAAATGTTTGCGGCAATGTTATGACGTTATTTGGATGCGTATGTGTTACTGACGACCAGAGTGACCAAAGCCGCCTTCACCGCGATCTGTGGCGTCAAAATCTTCCACCAGATTAAATTCGGCCTGTACTACCGGAACAAAAATCATCTGGGCGATGCGTTCGCCAGGTTGAATGGTGAAGCTGTCCTGACCACGGTTCCACACGGAAATCATCAACTGGCCCTGATAGTCAGAATCGATCAATCCCACCAGGTTACCGAGCACGATGCCGTGCTTATGGCCCAGTCCGGAGCGCGGCAGCATCATCGCCGCCAGTGAAGGGTCGGCAATATGAATCGCCAACCCGGTAGGTACCAGGGTGGTGTCGCCCGGCGCCAGTTCTACGGCGTCGTCGAGACAGGCGCGCAGGTCAAGTCCGGCAGAACCAGAAGTGGCATAAGTCGGGAGCGGAAATTCCTTCCCAACGCGCGGGTCCAGAATCTTAACGTCGATTTTTTTCATCATAACGGGTCACGATCTCGTCGAGTAATAATTGGCCAAGGAGCTCTTTGCGCTCAAGCGGTAAGACTTTATCTCCGTCTTGCCAGAAAAGGTGTAATGCATTGCTGTCGCTGTTAAATCCTTGAGTTGGCCGGGAAACATCGTTCGCGCAGATCAGATCAAGGTTTTTACGAATACGTTTTTGCCGGGCGTATTCTTCCACATTATTTGTTTCGGCCGCAAATCCAACAACATAAGGCCTTTGGTCTTTTAGTGCGGCAACTCCAGCGACGATATCAGGGTTTTTGACCATTTTTATTGTTAATTCATCCCCCTGAGTCGCCTGCTTTTTGATTTTTTCACTGGCGACAGCGGCTGCGCGATAATCAGCCACGGCGGCGCAACCGATAAAAATATTTTGCTGCTGTACAGAGGCCTTCACAGCGGCTTCCATCTCCAGTGCGGTCATCACATCCACACGTTTAACAAACGGCGGTGTCGGTAGCGAAACCGGTCCGGAAACCAGTGTAACGTTCGCTCCGCGACGGGCAGCGGCTGCGGCGATAGCAAAGCCCATCTTGCCGGAGCTGTGATTAGAGATATAACGCACGGGATCGAGCGGTTCACGCGTCGGGCCGGCGGTAATCATAATGTTCAGATGTTTCAGGTCGTTGACGGGCGAAAAATGCGCTACCGCCATATCCACAATGGTTAATGGATCGAGCATTCGCCCAGGGCCGATATCACCACAGGCCTGACTGCCGCTATCTGGCCCCCAGATCAGCAAACCACGTGAGGCAAGTACCTCTAAATTATGTTGGGTAGCCGCAGCACGATACATCTGCTGGTTCATGGCTGGCAGTACGGCAACAGGCGCAGGCGTGGCCAGGCAAATCGTTGATACCAGATCATTCGCCATCCCGGCAGCTACGCGGGCAATCAAATCAGCGGTGGCTGGGGCGAGAATCACTAAATCAGCCCATTTACCCAGCTCAATATGACCCATAGCCGCCTCGGCTGCTGGATCCAGCAGACTATCGGAAACGGGATAACCCGAAACCGCCTGCAAGCTAAGTGGGGTGATAAAGGCTTTTGCCGCTTCGGTCATGGCTACGCGGACGTCTGCTCCGCGATCGCGCAAACGACGCACCAGCTCAGGGGTTTTATAGGCAGCAATACCGCCGCTGACGCCGAGAACGATTTTTTTACCGGCCAGGCTCATGATGATTTTTCCTGTAGGGGGACACCAGAAGTTGGCGATTTTATCACAATACTTTTGTTGTCGTGCTTTCACCTGAGAATCACTTTGCGAGGCGCTTTCCAGGATTGAAAACTGGCCGTCGATTTAACCAAACGACTATGACAGGATGCGCCCTCCACAAAGGAGGTGAAGGTGAAAAGCAATGTAGAATTGTTGATGCCACGCGAAAAAATGCTGAAGTTGGGCATTGGCGCGTTAACGGATGTTGAACTGCTGGCGTTATTTCTGCGTACGGGTACGCGCGGTAAGGATGTGTTAACCCTGGCGAAAGAGATGCTGGAGAATTTTGGGTCGCTATACGGCTTGTTATCCTCTGAATATGAACAATTTAGTGGCGTTCATGGAATTGGTGTGGCGAAATTCGCCCAGTTAAAGGGAGTTGCGGAACTGGCGCGGCGTTACTACAACGTGCGGATGCGCGAAGAAAGCCCGTTGCTCAGCCCGGAGATGACGCGGGAGTTTTTACAAAGCCAACTTACGGGAGAGGAACGAGAGATCTTTATGGTGATCTTTCTCGATTCCCAACACCGGGTCCTTACTCACAGCCGACTCTTTTCCGGCACGTTAAATCATGTGGAAGTCCATCCACGAGAAATTATTCGTGAAGCGATAAAAATAAACGCCTCGGCGCTGATCCTTGCCCATAATCACCCTTCTGGTTGTGCTGAACCCAGTAAAGCGGATAAACTCATTACCGAACGGATAATAAAAAGTTGTCAGTTCATGGATTTACGCGTGCTCGACCATATCGTGATTGGGCGTGGAGAATATGTTTCTTTTGCCGAACGCGGCTGGATTTAATCCGCTATGCGCGATCCTTCGGGATCTTTGTCTGTTCGGGACTTGAGCACATCGCCGAGTCAGCGTATACTACGCCACCTTTGAGAATCTCGGGTTTGGCATTTGGGCCTGGCAATCGAGAGTTCACATAGAACTGCGATGACCGGGCTGTAAAGCCTGACGAGGCGCCAATACCCCATACGAAGCTCGAGCTAATTTGATTTTTGGAGAATAGACATGTCCCGAGTCTGCCAAGTTACTGGCAAGCGTCCGGTGACCGGTAACAACCGTTCCCACGCACTGAACGCGACTAAACGCCGTTTCCTGCCGAACCTGCACTCTCACCGTTTCTGGGTTGAGAGCGAGAAGCGTTTTGTCACCCTGCGCGTATCTGCTAAAGGTATGCGTGTAATCGATAAAAAAGGCATTGATACAGTTCTGGCTGAACTGCGTGCCCGTGGCGAAAAGTACTAAGTACTTAGAGGAAATAAATCATGGCTAAAGGTATTCGTGAGAAAATCAAGCTGGTTTCTTCTGCTGGTACTGGTCACTTCTATACCACTACGAAGAACAAACGTACTAAGCCGGAAAAACTGGAACTGAAAAAGTTCGATCCAGTTGTTCGCCAGCACGTGATCTACAAAGAAGCGAAAATCAAATAATTTTCGCTTTGATGTAACGAAAAACCTCGCTACGGCGGGGTTTTTTGTTATCTGCCTGCCCCCATATTGACTGCATCTGTTCATTCCTGGAGATGCTATGCCTGAATTACCCGAAGTTGAAACCAGCCGTCGCGGCATAGAACCGCATCTCGTTGGTGCAACCATTCTTCATGCGGTGGTGCGCAACGGACGCTTGCGCTGGCCGGTTTCGGAAGAAATCTACCGTTTAAGCGATCAACCAGTGCTAAGTGTACAGCGCCGTGCTAAATATCTGCTGCTGGAGCTGCCTGAGGGCTGGATTATCATTCATCTGGGGATGTCTGGCAGCCTGCGCATCCTTCCAGAAGAACTTCCCCCCGAAAAGCATGACCATGTTGATTTGGTGATGAGCAACGGCAAAGTGCTGCGCTACACCGATCCGCGTCGCTTTGGTGCCTGGCTGTGGACCAAAGAGCTGGAAGGGCACAACGTGCTGGCCCATCTTGGACCGGAGCCGCTTAGCGACGATTTCAACGGTGAGTACCTGCATCAGAAGTGCGCGAAGAAAAAAACGGCGATTAAACCGTGGCTGATGGATAACAAGCTGGTGGTAGGGGTAGGGAATATCTATGCCAGCGAATCACTGTTTGCGGCGGGGATCCATCCGGATCGGCTGGCGTCATCACTGTCGCTGGCAGAATGTGAATTGTTAGCTCGGGTGATTAAAGCGGTGTTACTGCGTTCGATTGAGCAGGGCGGTACAACGCTGAAAGATTTTCTGCAAAGCGACGGTAAACCGGGCTATTTCGCGCAGGAATTGCAGGTTTACGGGCGAAAAGGCGAGCCGTGTCGGGTGTGCGGTACGCCGATTGTGGCGTCTAAACATGCGCAGCGGGCAACGTTTTATTGCAAGCACTGCCAGAAATAATTGATGCTTGCCGGATGGCATACCATCCGGCATAAACGCTACGCTAACTTCGCCATCAGCGCCTGATGGACATTCTCCGGCAGGAAATGGGTGACATCGCCCTGATGGCGCGCCACCTCTTTCACCAACGATGAAGAGATAAACGACCACTCTTTCGACGGCATCAGAAACACACTTTCCAGTTCTGGCATTAAGTGGCGATTCATATGCGCCAGCTGCATTTCATATTCAAAATCTGCCACCGCACGCAGACCACGAATCAGCACAGTGGCGTGTTGATTGCGGGCGAAGTTTGCCATCAAATCGCTAAATCCGACCACTTCAACGTTTCCCAGATGCGCAGTTGCCTGTTGTGCCAGTGCCACACGTTCTTCCAGAGTAAACATCGGTTTTTTACTGGGGCTGGCGGCAATCGCCAGAATAACGTGATCGAACATCTGCGTGGCGCGCGTCACGATATCGATATGACCATTGGTAATGGGATCGAAAGTACCCGGATAAATCGCCCGTTTTTGCATAACAACCTCAATGCGTTTTCGGTGGCAGGTAAGGTTCCAGCAGTTGAAGCAGACGCTGTAGCGCGCCCTGGTTTTGATACAGCACTTCAACGGCATGACGGCCATAGAAACTACGGTAATCGGCGTCGGTGAGTAAAGAGGAAACCTCTTTTGCAAGCGTAGTGGCATCGGTGACGGTAATCAGCCCGCTTGCCTGCTCCAGCCGCGCGCAAATGTCTTTAAAGTTAAAGGTATGCGGCCCCATCAACACCGGGATAGCGTGTGCGGCGGCCTCCAGCGGATTATGCCCACCGCGTTCAACCAGTGAACCGCCAACAAACGCGAGATCGGCAATACCGTACAGCAACATCAGTTCGCCCATCGTATCGCCAACCACCACTTGTGTACTGGCGGAAGGGACCTCTCCGGAAGAGCGTGTGATATAGCTTAGTCTAGCCTGGCGGACAAGGTTAATCGCATCTGGGAAGCGTTCCGGATGACGGGGTACCAGGATGAGCAATAAATTCGGGAACTGTTGTAACAGCGCCTGATGGGCGGCAATCACTACGCTCTCTTCGCCATCATGAGTACTGGTTGCAATCCATACCGGACGATGCGGCGCCCACTGGCGGCGCAGTGTTACTGCTTTAGCGGCCAACTGTGGCGTCACTGAAATATCGAATTTCAGGCTACCGGTGACGGTGACCTGATTATTTTTTGCACCTAGCGTCACAAAGCGCGCAGCATCTTCTTCATTTTGCGCAGCAATCAGCGTAATACGGCGGAGCAAGCGACGAACAAATTTACCCAGTTTGGCGTAACCTGCGGCAGAGCGTGCAGAGAGTCGCGCATTAGCGATAACCAGTGGGATTTTACGTTTATGTAGCGCCGCAATCAGGTTAGGCCATAGTTCGGTTTCCATAATCAACACCAGTTTTGGGTCGACTTTATTCAGGAAACGGTTGAGCGCATCGGGCAGATCGTAAGGCAGATAGACGTGCTGAACATCTTTTCCAAAAGCCGATTGTACGCGCTCCGAACCAGTCGGCGTCATAGTCGTGACTGTGATTGGTAAATCAGGATAGCGATGACGCAGCGCGCGCACCAACGGGATTGCCGCCAGGGTTTCACCGACGGAGACGGAGTGCAGCATAATGCCGCCTGGTGTTAGCGGATGGCGGTAAAAACCGTAACGTTCACCCCAGCGTTTTCGATAGGCCGGAGCCTTACGTCCGCGCACCCAGAGCCGTATCCAGATTAGCGGCTGAATAAGGTAGAGAAGGGCGGTGTAAAGCAATTCGAGCATAATAAATAGCTGACTTATGGATGTGCTGGGGATTCTATGTATTTAACGGTGGCTTTACCATTACTTTTCCCGTTTTTGACTTAAATAGCTTCAGTTTGGTCTGATCTGCCGCTACATCTTCATTTTTTTTGTATTTTTATGCGAATCATTGAAACTCGGCCCCATTTTCAACTCTACATTGGCCGTACCGACATTATCGACATGCTATTTATTATCTATTTGATTTATATGATTAAAACATATTTTGTGTATAAAAATCATTCGGGTCGGATTGCTGCGAAAGAAATGATACACTAGCACGTCAAGTAAGTGCGTTATCAGTATTCAGGTAGCTGTTGAGCCTGGGGCGGTAGCGTGCTTTTTTCTGCTTAACTTAACCAGACAATCACACAAAAGAGTCGCTAGTGGAAAAGCCATTTCGAAAAATCCTGGTCATAAAGATGCGATATCATGGAGATATGTTATTAACTACTCCTGTCATCAGTACGCTCAAGCAGAATTATCCTGATGCAAAAATCGATATGCTGCTTTATCAGGATACCATCCCTATTTTGTCTGAAAACCCGGAAATTAATGCGCTCTACGGGATAAGCAATAAAGGTGCGGGAACATTCGATAAAATTAAAAATGTGCTTTCGTTGATAAAAACTCTGCGTGCGAATAATTATGACCTGGTCATTAATCTTACGGATCAGTGGATGGTGGCGCTGCTGGTACGTTTTTTACCCGCACGGATGAAAATATCGCAACTTTATGGTCATCGGCAGCATGGCATTTGGAAAAAAAGCTTCACACACTTAGCGCCAATACACGGCACACATATTGTTGAGCGTAATTTATCGGTCCTTGAGCCATTAGGTATTACCGATTTCTACACCGACACAACAATGAGTTACGCCGAAGATTGCTGGAAGAAGATGCGCCAGGAGTTAGATGCCCTGGGCGTAAAAGATCATTATGTTGTCATCCAGCCGACAGCGCGTCAGATGTTTAAGTGCTGGGATAACGATAAATTTTCTAAGGTTATCGATGCGCTGCAACAGCGAGGGTATCAGGTTGTCCTGACCTGTGGGCCTTCGGCAGATGATCTCGCTTGTGTAGATGAGATTGCACGAGGTTGCGAAACGAAACCCATTACTGGCCTTGCAGGTAAAACACGTTTTCCTGAACTAGGCGCGTTAATTGATCATGCTGTGCTTTTTATTGGCGTGGATTCTGCGCCGGGGCATATTGCGGCGGCGGTGAAGACGCCAGTTATTAGCCTATTTGGGGCCACTGATCATGTATTCTGGCGCCCATGGACCGAGAATATTATTCAGTTCTGGGCGGGGAATTATCAGAAAATGCCGACCCGGCATGAACTTGACCGCAACAAAAAATATCTTTCTGTTATTCCAGCGGAAGATGTGATCGCCGCTACGGAAAAGCTGTTGCCAGAAGATGCCCCATCAGCTGACAGGAATACACAATTATGATCGTGGCGTTTTGTTTATATAAATATTTTCCATTTGGTGGGCTTCAACGTGACTTTATGCGCATTGCATCAACAGTTGCCGCACGGGGCCACCATGTTCGAGTCTATACGCAGTCATGGGAAGGTGATTGCCCAAAAGCATTTGAGCTTATTCAGGTGCCAGTTAAGTCCCATACCAACCATGGACGCAATGCAGAATATTATGCCTGGGTACAAAATCATCTCAAAGCGCATCCCGCTGATCGCGTTGTTGGGTTTAATAAGATGCCAGGGTTGGATGTTTATTTTGCCGCTGATGTTTGTTACGCCGAGAAAGTTGCGCAAGAAAAAGGTTTTTTATATCGTTTAACATCACGATATCGCCATTATGCCGCATTTGAGCGAGCGACTTTCGAGCAGGGTAAATCGACGAAACTTATGATGCTGACCGATAAGCAAATCGCCGATTTTCAGAAGCATTATCAAACTGAATCTGAACGTTTTCAAATTCTTCCTCCCGGTATTTATCCGGACAGAAAATACAGCGAGCAAATCCCAAACAGTCGTGAAATTTATCGCCAGAAAAATGGCATAAAAGAGCAACAAAACTTATTACTGCAGGTTGGATCAGATTTTGGCCGTAAAGGTGTGGATCGCTCAATTGAAGCTTTGGCATCGTTACCGGAATCATTACGTCACAATACGCTTTTATTTGTTGTTGGTCAGGATAAACCGCGGAAATTTGAAGCGTTGGCAGAAAAACTCGGCGTGCGGAGCAATGTGCATTTCTTCTCTGGCCGCAATGATGTGTCAGAATTAATGGCAGCCGCTGATTTATTACTGCATCCCGCTTATCAGGAAGCCGCGGGTATCGTTCTTCTTGAAGCGATCACTGCTGGATTACCTGTTTTAACAACTGCGGTATGTGGGTATGCGCATTATATTGCGGATGCCAATTGTGGAACGGTCATCGCTGAACCTTTCTCCCAGGAACAATTAAATGAAGTTTTACGTAAAGCGTTAACTCAGTCTCCATTACGAATGGCCTGGGCGGAGAATGCTCGCCATTATGCCGATACTCAGGATTTGTATAGCCTGCCAGAGAAAGCCGCAGATATCATTACAGGTGGTTTAGATGGTTGAATTAAAAGAGCCGCTTGCCACACTTTGGCGTGGTAAAGATGCTTTTGCAGAAGTCAAAAAACTAAATGGCGAGGTCTTTCGTGAACTCGAGACTCGTCGCACATTACGCTTTGAACTGGCCGGGAAAAGCTATTTCCTCAAATGGCACAAAGGGACGACTTTAAAAGAAATTATAAAAAACCTGCTCTCATTGCGGATGCCCGTTTTAGGCGCAGACAGAGAGTGGCACGCTATTCATCGCCTGAGTGATGTTGGCGTTGATACAATGAAGGGCATTGGGTTTGGTGAAAAAGGGTTAAACCCATTAACCCGTACATCATTTATTATTACCGAAGATCTCACTCCCACGATTAGCCTTGAAGATTATTGTGCCGATTGGGCCGTTAATCCTCCTGATATACGTGTTAAACGTATGCTGATCGCGCGTGTGGCAACCATGGTGCGTAAAATGCACGCCGCAGGGATAAACCACCGCGACTGTTATATTTGCCACTTTTTGCTTCATTTGCCATTTACTGGCCGGGAAGATGAATTAAAAATTTCGGTTATCGATCTGCATCGGGCACAGATACGAGCAAAAGTACCACGTCGTTGGCGGGATAAAGATTTGATTGGTTTGTATTTCTCATCAATGAATATTGGGCTGACGCAGAGAGATATCTGGCGATTTATGAAGGTTTATTTTGGGATGCCTTTACGTAATATATTATCTCTTGAACGGAATTTATTGAACATGGCAAGTGTTAAGGCCGAGCATATTAAAGAGCGAACACAACGTAAAGGATTATAAAAATATTTATCAGTATGTACTGGAACTAACTTCATTATGACTATTTATTTTATAAACTGGGTTGCAGATTATGAATTAAAAATGATCCAGTACCTGAAAAAAAAGTACAAGATAAAAAATATAACAACACCAAAAAAATACAACTGGGTTAATAAGAAAATTTCGAAATTAGGGATGGATAATGCATGGTTGGGACGATTATTTATCAAACATCACCTAAATGCTGTAAAAAAGGATGATATAATTATTTTTAATGACAGTGTCATTAATAAAGGTATTACTTCTAAGAAATACTGTCAACGAAGATTTTATTTTTGATAACACTAATTATTTTGATATTATCTATGATTTTGAGCATAGATTTATAGGGAATGAAAAGACCAAGGCAATAGAACAATTTTTTCCTATAGGAATGGATGAAATTAGAAATTATAGTTTATCTGACAAAAATAACAGTCAGCCAATATGTTTTTTTCTTGGTCGTGATAAAGGACGTCTTCAAATAATTAATGAATTAGCCGATAGATTAACAACACTAGGATGTAAGCTGGATTTTAATGTTGTCAAAGATAAAACATCATCTCCGACTTCAAAGTATTTGATTGAAAAACAAATACCGTACGAAGAGAATATTAGAAGAACATTAAATGCTAATATAATTGTTGATATAACTAAAGAAAACCAATCTGGCTGGACTCTTCGTATACTTGAGGCACTATTTTTCAATAAAAAATTAATTACTAATAACATAAATATACTTGGCTCAGAAATCTATAGTGAGTCTCGTTTTTTTATAATAGGTCATGATGATTGGGATAAGTTAGAGTATTTTATTAACTCATCTGTTAAACCAATGGATTATGATAGTTTATATAAATTCAGCCCTGATAAAATGATGTCAACAATTGTTTCTGATTTTATAGAAAAATAAAACCGTTAAAACAGTGAGTTTTACTCAATTAATGAGAGTTTCAATGAAAATAGCATTTATCGGCGAAGCTGTTTCTGGATTTGGCGGCATGGAAACAGTCATTCGTGATGTTATTACTACCTTCAGGCAACAACATATCCAAAGTGAAATGTTTTTCTTTTGTCGTAATGATAAAATGGATAAGGGATGGCTGGAAGGTATTAAGTACTCGTGTTCATTTTCCAATATTCGCTTAGGTTTTTTGCGTCGGGCGAAACATATTCATGCTTTAAGCAAATGGCTTCAGAATTATCAGCCAGATGTTGTTATTTGTATTGACGTTATCTCGTGTTTGTATGCGGCCAAAGCACGTAAAAAATCAGGAATTGATGTGCCAGTATTTTCATGGCCGCATTTTTCTTTAGATCACAAAAAACATGCTGAATATATCACCTGTGCCGACTATCATTTAGCAATCAGCTCTGGCATTAAACAGCAAATGATTAATCGGGGTGTACCAGAATCGACGATAAATGTTATTTTTAATCCAGTCGAAGCTAAAGGCACAGTCATTCCTGCGCCTGAGGAAGGCGAAACGGCAACGTTCATTTATGTTGGGCGTATGAAATTCGAGGGCCAGAAGCGGGTTAAAGACCTCCTTGATGGCTTATCACAAGCGCAAGGTAACTGGAAACTCCATGTATTGGGTGATGGTTCCGATTTCGAAAAATGCCAAGCTTATGGTAGAGAATTAAATATTGATGATCGAATAGTCTGGTATGGTTGGCAACAACATCCCTGGGAATTGGTCCAGCAAGATATTAAAAAAGTGAGTGCATTATTGCTCACGTCATCTTTTGAAGGTTTCCCAATGACCCTACTTGAAGCCTTGTCATGGGGAATTCCTTGCATCAGCGCCGATTGTGTCTCCGGGCCTGCTGACATTATTCAACCTGATGTTAATGGTCATCTGTATCAACCGGGAGATATTGCTGGTTTTGTATCTCTTCTCAATAAATATATAGCAGGTGAAATTTATATTGAACATGAAAAAATTCCTGCGTCGATCGATAAATTTTACCAATCGAAGTATTACGATAGATTACATAAGATAATTATTTCTGCTATTTCCCGGAGGAAATAATGCAGCAGGTGTTTTTCCAGGAAACTGAGTTTCTTAATTCAGTTATTGATTATAATCATAAAGTAGAAACAGAAAATCTTTGTCTGGACATCGCTTATGGAACTGACAAAAATTTTCTATTTGGTTGCGGAATTTCGATTGCTTCAATATTAAAGTATAATGAAGGAAGTCGATTGTGTTTCCATATTTTTACTGACTATTTTGGTGATGATGATCGTAAGTATTTTGATGCCCTGGCGCTGCAGTATAAAACCAGAATTAAAATATATCTGATTAATGCTGATCGACTCCGCTCATTGCCTAGCACTAAGAACTGGACTCATGCAATATATTTTCGCTTTGTTATTGCAGATTACTTTATTAATAAGGCGTCTAAAGTCCTTTATCTGGATGCAGATATCATTTGTCAGGGGAGTATTGAGCCACTAATTAATTTCTCATTTCCTGACAATAAAGTCGCAATGGTTGTTACAGAAGGGCAAACTGACTGGTGGGAAAAACGCGCACATTCGTTAGGTGTTGCGGGAATTGCTAAAGGTTACTTTAACTCCGGTTTTTTATTGATTAATACTGACCAATGGGCTGCTCAGCAAGTTTCTGCACGAGCCATTGCAATGCTAAATGATCCAGAAATAGTCAAAAAAATAACACATCCTGATCAGGATGTATTAAATATGTTGCTGGCAGACAGACTTATTTTTGCTGATATAAAATATAACACCCAGTTTAGCTTAAACTATCAACTCAAAGAAAGTTTTACAAACCCAGTAACCAACGATACTATTTTTATCCACTATATCGGTCCAACCAAGCCCTGGCATGATTGGGCCTGGGATTATCCTGTATCACAAGCCTTTATGGAGGCAAAAAATGCTTCGCCATGGAAGAGTACGGCGTTGCTGAAACCGAACAATAGCAATCAATTAAGATATAGCGCAAAACATATGCTTAAAAAGCATAGATATCTAAAAGGATTTAGCAATTATCTTTTTTATTTTATTGAAAAGATAAAGCATTAAAACTGGGAAACTATAAAGTAATGATATAAGGGTAGCATTGTGGACTCATTTCCTGCCATAGAGATAGATAAAGTTAAAGCTTGGGATTTTCGGCTAGCTAATATAAATACTTCTGAATGTTTAAATGTTGCCTATGGTGTCGATGCTAATTATCTTGATGGTGTAGGTGTTTCCATCACATCAATTGTCCTAAATAATCGACATATTAATCTTGATTTTTATATTATTGCTGATGTTTATAATGATGGTTTTTTTCAAAAAGTCGCAAAGCTTGCAGAGCAATACCAATTAAGAATCACGCTATATAGAATTAACACTGATAAGCTCCAGTGCTTGCCTTGTACACAGGTCTGGTCAAGAGCAATGTACTTCCGTTTATTTGCATTTCAATTATTGGGTTTAACGCTTGATCGTTTGCTTTATCTTGATGCAGATGTTGTTTGTAAAGGCGATATTAGCCAACTATTGCATCTGGATTTAAACGGAGCGGTAGCTGCTGTTGTTAAAGATGTTGAGCCAATGCAGGAAAAGGCGGTATCCAGGTTGTCTGATCCTGAATTACTTGGGCAATACTTTAATTCCGGCGTCGTTTATTTAGACTTAAAAAAATGGGCAGACGCAAAACTAACAGAAAAAGCGTTGTCTATTCTTATGAGTAAAGATAATGTTTATAAATACCCTGATCAGGATGTTATGAATATCTTACTGAAAGGGATGACAATATTTTTGCCTCGTGAGTACAATACAATTTATACAATTAAAAGTGAATTAAAAGACAAAACACATCAAAACTATAAAAAGCTGATTACAGAAAGTACTCTGCTTATTCATTATACAGGTGCAACTAAACCGTGGCACAAATGGGCAATTTATCCATCGGTAAAATACTATAAAATAGCTTTAGAAAATTCACCGTGGAAAGATGACTCTCCACGAGATGCAAAATCAATTATTGAATTTAAAAAAAGATATAAACATCTTTTAGTACAGCATAAGTATATCTCAGGAATTATAGCAGGAGTCTGTTATCTTTGCCGAAAATATTACCGTAAATAACATTTAACTGGTTTATTATGATTCAGAAGAGCAAGATCAAAGACTTGGTTGTTTTTACCGATGAAAACAATTCAAAGTATCTCAATGTATTAAATGACTTCTTGTCTTATAATATAAATATCATCAAGGTTTTTCGTTCTATTGATGATACAAAAGTTATGCTTATTGATACCGATTATGGTAAATTGATTCTTAAGGTTTTTTCTCCGAAAGTTAAGCGTAACGAACGTTTCTTTAAGTCTCTGTTAAAAGGTGATTATTACGAACGCCTTTTTGAGCAAACCCAAAAAGTAAGAAATGAAGGGTTAAATACACTCAATGATTTTTATTTATTGGCTGAACGGAAAACCTTACGATTTGTCCATACTTATATCATGATCATCGAGTATATTGATGGCATAGAGTTGTGTGATATGCCTGATATTGATGATGTGCTAAAAAATAAAATTCAGCAATCAATTAATTCCTTACATCAACATGGCATGGTTTCTGGCGACCCCCATCGTGGTAACTTCATTATAAAAAATGGTGAGGTTCGAATTATTGATCTCTCCGGAAAACGTGCTTCAGCGCAGCGTAAAGCGAAAGATCGTATTGACTTAGAGCGTCATTACGGTATTAAAAATGAGATTAAAGATCTAGGCTATTATCTTTTAGTATATCGTAAAAAAATGCGCAATTTTATGCGGCGTTTGAAAGGGAAACCAGCTCGCTAAAATAGAAATATCCACAATTACATGTCTTCACCAGGACAGTTTAAGCGGAGTTATTTATTTCACAGGTTTATCATGAAGAATATTAGATACATTGACAAAAAAGATGTTGAAAACCTGATTGAAAATAGAACATCTGATGATGTTATTATTTTTCTTTCTGGCCCTACATCGCAAAAAACACCTTTATCAGCATTACGAACAAAGGATATTATTGCTGTCAATGGTTCTGCGCAATATTTGTTAAGTCATAATATCGTTCCTTTCATATATGTACTTACAGATGTCCGCTTTTTGCATCAGCGTCGTGATGATTTTTATAAATTTAGCCAGAGAAGTCGTTATACCATAGTAAACGTTGACGTTTATGAACACGCTTCCAAAGAAGATAAACTTTATATCCTCCAGAACTGCCTCGTATTACGATCCTTTTACCGCCGAGAAAAAGGCGGTTTGATAAAGAAGATTAAATTTAATATTTTGAGCCAGATTCACAAAGAACTGCTGATTTCTGTACCGTTGTCTAAAAAAGGTCGTCTGGTTGGATTTTGCAAGGACATTAGTCTTGGTTATTGCTCATGCCATACTATCGCTTTTGCTGCAATTCAAATAGCATATTCACTTAAGTATGCGCGAATTATTTGCTCCGGTCTTGATTTAACTGGTAGTTGTTCGCGTTTCTATGATGAAAATAAGAATCCTATGCCCTCGGAATTAAGTAAGGATTTATTCAAAATCTTGCCATTTTTCCGTTTTATGCGTGATAATGTAGATGATATTAATATTTATAATTTGTCGGATGATACAGCAATTCAATATGATATCATTCCATTTATGGAACTGTCATAAAATTTATGATCTTGGGTTTGCTAAAAAATAATCTAGTATTTTCTATGTCTTTATCTCGTGCTATCAAAATATTGGAGTTGGCTAATAATGATTAAAAAGATAATATTTACCGTCACACCAATATTTTCTATACCGCCAAAAGGCGCTGCAGCGGTTGAAACATGGATTTATCAGGTCGCAAAAAAACTTTCGATTCCAGCAACTATCGCCTGTATTCGAAACGACGGTTACCCGACCTACACAAAAGTAAACGATAATTGTGATATTCATTACATTGGTTTTAGTCGAGTCTATAAACGACTTTTCCAAAAGTGGACTCGACTTGATCCTGTGCCGTATTCTCAGCGCATTTTAAATACTCAACCTAAAAATGCTGATCCGAAAGACTCAGTTATTGTTATTCACAATAGTATGAAGCTGTATAAACAGATTCGTAGCAGAAGTCCTCAAGCGCAGCTAGTCATGCACCTTCACAATGCTTTTGAACCAGGGCAGTTAGACAAAAGTGCAAAAATAATTGTTCCTAGCCAGTTTCTGTTCGATTTCTATTCGGAAAAGATGCCTGATGCAGATATCGCTATTGTGCCTAATGGTTTTTGCTCTGAATCGTATTTACATGATAATACTGAAGATTTAAGGAAGAAATTTAACATAGATGCGAATGATACGGTGTTATTATTTGCAGGAAGGATATCGCCAGATAAAGGCTGTCTGATGCTTATGGATGCTTTCAATAAGCTGCGTAAGAATCGAGATAACCTTAAATTGGTTATCGTTGGCGATCCTTTTGCCAGTAAAAAAGGTGAAAAAGCTGAATATCAGAAAAAGGTTCTGGATGAAGCGAAAGCTATTGGCGCGCAATGTATTATGGCGGGTGGGCAGCCACCAGAGCAGATGCATAAATATTACCGCTTAGCAGATTTAGTTATTGTTCCTTCTCAGGTAGAAGAAGCTTTTTGCATGGTAGCTGTTGAAGCGATGGCGGCTGGTAAACCTGTTCTTGCGAGTCAAAAAGGTGGGATAAGCGAGTTTGTTCTGGAAGGAATAACAGGATATCACCTTGCAGAGCCTATGACATCTGAAAGCATTCTCTTTGATATTAACCGGGTCTTAGCAGACAGTAATAAAGCACAAATTGCTGAAAATGCCCAGAAATTCGTTTTTTCAAAATATAGCTGGGAACATGTAACTCAGTGTTTTGAGGCACAAATGCAAGACTGGTTTGGTTAAAAATTATTTGATTTGAAGAGCCTGCCTGAACTCAATGTCAGGCAGGCTTTTTTTTATTTATTCCGCATAGCTAACAGCAAACCAACAATCAAGCCAATAGGTTTGAGATCAACTTCCTCGAAATTACCTCGGATAATATAAAAACCAACAAGAGTTAAAAATAGCAGCAATTGACCATTATAAGGAGTGACCACTACTTTTTTAAATGTTGCGTTAGCTGTTTCTTTGATAATAGAGCCATACAGATAAAGTAAAGCGAGTAGCCCAGCTAAACCTGCTGCAAACCAGATTGATAAAATAATGTTGTGTGGTCCAATGGATTGCCTGAACGTCCATGATGGAAAATCTACGACACGCTTATTATATATTGCATGGTAAATATCATCGCCATAGCCATATCCCTTAAACGGGTTCTCCATAATTAATGTCCATGCTGTACCTTGTGTACCATTGGTATAGCGATAAGAACTGTCGGTCTGTTGAAGTTTATAAATAAGCCTATCTTCATCGGTATGATCACCTTTAAAGGTAAATACGCAAGTTGCTGCAACAGAAATAATAATAGAGGTCAGCATCAATAATTTCCACTGACGATTTAAGATTAACCATAGTAGAGTCACTATGAATACTGCCAGCCATGCACCACGAGAGAGCGTTCCTAATAGCAGAAACAAGAAAACTGCGCTAAAAATTATGAATATTATTTTATAAGAGGTTTTCTTGATAAGCCAAAGGTTTAATAATGCTGGAAATAGAAACACCATTGAGTCGGAAATACTACGATGTTCATAGGTCGAAAATGGCATTATTCCTTTATTATAATCCTGAATATAAGAAATAATTTCAACAAGACAACGTAACCCAAGCCCGGTAACTAATGAGTATAGTACAACTTTACCGATGCTTTCATTATCTTCATCTTTTAATAATACGGGTATAAGTAAACTATATGCCAAAAATCCTTTTAGCACTGTGTTACTGAATTCTTTAAAACTTATTTTCAGATCTGGTGATATGAAAGTGGCATATAAAAGAATGAGTGACAGAGCCAGGACACTATAAAAAAGATTATTTTTGTAGAGCTCTTTAAATGTCCCTGGAGCACGGAAAACTTGATAAATTACCGTAATAATCATTAGTACAGATATGATATGTTTATAACGGGTAATACCATCAAGGAAAAAGGTTGCAATAAAGAGGAATACCAACACTCTATTCCAGTATGGTTTCCAGTTCTCTTTATTACGCAGCGCCAGCGAGGCTGTTAACATTGCTTCTCCACCATCTTAAATAATATAGAACGTGTTAATCAGGAATTGATTTTTTTTAATACTGCTTCTGCAGCCAGATGAGCAAGATCTTTATCCGGTGCCATGCAAACTACCTGATTCTTCCCATAACCGCCAATTAATCCCGGGTCTGTAGGCCCATAAACTGTGATATTGGGTTTATCAAGTGCCGCAGTTAAATGGCTTAATCCTGTATCGACTGACACAACAAATTTAGCTCCAGCCAGCACGTGGGCAACGCCTTCCAGAGTCATCTTCGGCAGTACGTCGACATAATCAAAGCCTTCCGCCAGCCTTTTTGCCCGCTCTTCTTCATGCGGCGCTCCCCACGGTAGTTTAATTCGAATCCCTGAACCTGCCAGTAAACCAATTAATTCTCGCCAGTGCTCTTCCGGCCAGTGTTTATCATCGCGGGTGGTCGCATGAAGGAATACAGCATACTCCCCAGCATCCGGTAGAGGATTTGTCAGGAAATGCTGCGCAATAGCATAATCGCCCTGGGCCTGCGGTTTGCTATACCCAAGGCTTTTTGCGAACAGTTCACGGGTACGTTCTACGGCATGCTGCTGTTTCGCAATATGATGTTTGCGATTGTAAAACAGGCTGGCTAAAGGCTCGCGAGCGGTTTGCCAGTCCATTCCATGCTTAACGCCATGTGCTAAACGTGTCACCAGCGCTGCGCTTTTTACCAGCCCTTGGGCGTCGATAATTGCGTCATAGTTTTCTGCCTGAAGGGCTTCACGAAACGCTTTCCGTTCCGCTTTTATGGGGGCCGAGAACCAGGCTTTGCGCCAGCGACGTATCGCCACCGGAATAACCCGCTCAACGGCGGCGTGCCAGGAAGGAATCTGTGCGAATCCCTCTTCCACCACCCAATCAAACTTAATCCCCGGGATTGCCTGCTGGGCATCGGTGAGTGCGGGCAGCGTATGGAGAACATCGCCCATCGACGATGTTTTAACGATCAAAACCCGCATCCGTCAGGCTTCCTCTTGTAACAATAGCGCGTTGAGTTCTTCCAGTACGCGCTGGGGAGTAATGTCGATCAAGCTCTGGTGATAACCCTCTGCAGCGTCACCTTTACGCACTTTGTGATAGCCGGTAATCAGGCGGATCACGCGCGCTTTATGGGAAAGCGGCGGTGTGAAGTCCGGACTGCTCGGCCCATACAGAGCAACCAGTGGACGATTGAGCGCCGCAGCAACGTGCATCAGGCCAGAATCGTTAGTGACAATGGCTTTACTGGCGGCAATCAAAATGACTGCCTGCTCAAGCTGTGTTTCCCCCGCCAGGTTCCGACACCATGCCTGCTGCTCGGTATTCAAAGCGGCAAGAATCTCATTGCCCGCCTCATGATCTTTCGCCGAGCCAAACAGAACCACCTGATAACCTTCATCAATCAGCTGCTTTGCCAGCTCTGCATAGTGGTAGTGTGGCCAGCGTTTCGCCGGGCCAAACTCCGCGCCCGGACAAAAGCCAATCATCGGACGTTCTGATGAAAGCGAAAATTGATTACAGGTATATGATTTTTCACCTTCGCTCACTTGCAATTGCGGCCATAACAACGGTTTTGGTAGATCTTGTGCGGTACGCATCACGCCTTTGTCATAGGCCAGCGCCACATAGCGTTCCACCATTAGCGGCCAGGCTTCTTTATCGAGCACACGTACATCGTTGAGTAAACCGTAGCGCATCTCGCCGCGCCAGCCGGTGCGATGAGGAATACCCGCGAAGAAAGGCACTAATGCGGATTTGAAGGAGTTGGGTAAGACGTAGGCGCGGTCGTAGCGCTTTTCACGCAGACTATGACCCAGTTTGCGGCGTTCACCGATATCCAGCGCCCCGTGACCGAGAGGCATAGGGATAGCTTCGTTAACTTCCGGCATCCGCGATAATAATGGACGGCACCATGCCGGTGCCATCACGTCGATTATCGCCTGGGGATAGCGCGCCTGGAGCGTGCGATAGAGACTTTGCGACATCATCATGTCGCCAACCCAAGACGGGCCGATCACCAGTATTTTCATGCAGAGCTCTTATGCGTCGCGATTCAGCCAGGCCATGTATTCCGTTACACCTTCAGCAACGGTTTTGAACGGTTTGTCGTAACCCGCAGCGCGCAGATTAGTCAGATCCGCCTGAGTAAACGCTTGGTAGCGGCCTTTCAGTTTATCCGGGAACGGAATGTATTCGATCTGACCTTTCTTGTGATAAGCCAGTGTTGCATCTGCTACTGCCTGGAAGGATTCCGCACGACCAGTACCGAGGTTGAAGATGCCGGAAACGCCATTTTCCAGGAACCACAGATTCACATCAGCCACGTCGCCCACGTAGACGAAGTCGCGTTTAAAGTTCTCGCTACCTTCGAACAGTTTCGGTGATTCACCGTTGTTAAGCTGGGTGTTGAGATGGAAAGCGACGCTCGCCATGCTACCTTTATGGCCTTCACGCGGTCCATAAACGTTGAAATAGCGGAAGCCAACAATCTGCGAGTTCGCTTCTGGCAGGATTTGACGAACATATTCATCAAACAGGAACTTCGAATAACCATAGACGTTCAGTGGTTTTTCGTATTCGCGGGATTCAATAAAGTCGGAAGTGCGACCGCCGTAAGTGGCTGCGGAAGAGGCGTACAGGAACGGGATTTCGCGCTCCAGACAGTAGTGCAGCAGCTCTTTGGAGTATTGATAGTTGTTATCCATCATATACTTGCCGTCCCACTCGGTAGTGGAAGAGCACGCGCCTTCGTGGAAAATCGCTTCGACATCGCCGAACTCTTCGCCCGCCATAATCTGGATCAGGAAGTCTTCCTTATCCATATAGTCCGCGATGTTCAGGTCCACCAGGTTCACAAACTTGGTGCCGTCTTTCAGGTTGTCCACCACCAGAATATCGGTGATGCCTTTATCATTCAGGGCCTTAACGATGTTGCTGCCGATAAAGCCCGCGCCGCCGGTAACGATGATCATAACTGTAACCTTCGAATTATGGAGTCAGAGACAATCTCAGACACGAATACTTCTATCATATCACTACACGGCGTTGGCTTCAGCCATTCGCCGAAAGTGAGGGGGATGGACGTTATTTATTCTAAATTTTACAGAAGTGTTAACGCGTCATCTCGTCGCGAACTATAAGTTTGGGTAATATGTGCTGGAAATTGCCCTGTCTGGAGAATCGCAATGCGTGGAGAATTTTATCAGCAGTTAACTAACGATCTGGAAACCGCAAGGGCGGAAGGGTTGTTTAAAGAAGAACGCATTATTACGTCTGCGCAGCAAGCAGATATCACTGTGGCTGATGGAAGCCACGTCATTAACTTTTGTGCCAACAACTATCTCGGACTGGCGAATCATCCGGAACTGATTGCGGCGGCAAAAGCGGGAATGGATTCTCACGGTTTCGGCATGGCTTCGGTGCGATTTATCTGCGGCACCCAGGATAGCCATAAAGAGCTTGAGCAGAAACTGGCAGCATTTCTCGGCATGGAAGATGCGATTCTCTACTCTTCCTGTTTTGATGCCAACGGCGGTCTGTTTGAAACGCTGCTGGGCGCGGAAGACGCCATTATCTCCGATGCTCTGAACCATGCCTCGATCATCGACGGCGTGCGACTGTGCAAAGCCAAACGCTATCGCTATGCCAACAACAATATGCAAGAGCTGGAAGCGTGCCTGAAAGAAGCGCGTGAATCCGGGGCGCGCCATGTGTTAATCGCCACCGATGGCGTGTTCTCTATGGATGGCGTAATTGCCAACCTGAAAGGGATTTGCGATCTGGCAGATATTTACGATGCGCTGGTGATGGTGGATGATTCCCATGCGGTCGGTTTTGTCGGCGAAAACGGACGTGGCTCCCATGAATACTGCGATGTGATGGGCCGTGTCGATATCATCACCGGCACGCTGGGTAAAGCACTGGGCGGGGCTTCTGGTGGTTACACCGCAGCGCGTAAAGAGGTGGTTGAGTGGCTGCGTCAGCGTTCTCGCCCGTACCTGTTCTCCAACTCACTGGCACCTGCCATTGTGGCTGCTTCCATTAAAGTGCTGGAGATGGTCGAAGCGGGCAGTGAGCTGCGTGACCGTCTGTGGGCGAACGCGCGCCAGTTCCGTGAGCAGATGTCGGCGGCGGGCTTTACCCTGGCGGGAGCCGATCACGCCATTATTCCGGTCATGCTTGGCGATGCTGTAGTGGCGCAAAAATTTGCCCGTGAACTGCAAAAAGAGGGCATTTACGTCACCGGTTTCTTCTATCCGGTCGTTCCGAAAGGTCAGGCGCGTATTCGTACCCAGATGTCTGCGGCGCATACCCCTGAGCAAATTACGCGTGCGGTAGAAGCGTTCACGCGTATTGGTAAACAACTGGGCGTAATCGCCTGAGTGAGGATGTGAGATGAAAGCGTTATCCAAACTGAAAGCGGAAGAGGGCATCTGGATGACCGACGTTCCTGAACCGGAACTCGGACATAACGATCTGCTGATTAAAATCCGTAAAACAGCCATCTGCGGGACTGACGTTCACATCTATAACTGGGATGAGTGGTCGCAAAAAACCATCCCAGTACCGATGGTTGTAGGCCATGAATATGTTGGTGAGGTGGTTGGCATCGGTCAGGAAGTGAAAGGCTTCAAGATCGGCGATCGCGTTTCTGGCGAAGGCCATATCACCTGTGGTCATTGCCGCAACTGTCGTGGTGGTCGTACCCATTTGTGCCGCAACACGATAGGCGTTGGTGTTAATCGCCCGGGCTGCTTCGCCGAATATCTGGTGATCCCGGCATTCAACGCCTTCAAAATCCCCGACAATATCTCCGATGACTTAGCCGCAATTTTTGACCCGTTCGGAAATGCGGTGCATACGGCGCTATCGTTTGATCTGGTCGGCGAAGATGTTCTGGTTTCTGGTGCAGGCCCAATTGGTATTATGGCCGCGGCGGTAGCGAAACACGTTGGTGCACGCAACGTGGTGATCACTGATGTTAACGAATACCGTCTGGGGCTGGCGCGCAAAATGGGCATCACTCGTGCGGTTAACGTCGCCAAAGAAAACCTCAATGACGTGATGGCCGAGCTGGGCATGACTGAAGGCTTTGATGTTGGTCTGGAGATGTCTGGTGCACCGTCAGCGTTTCGCACGATGCTGGACACCATGAATCACGGTGGTCGTATTGCGATGCTGGGTATCCCGCCGTCTGATATGTCTATCGACTGGACAAAAGTGATCTTTAAAGGCCTGTTCATTAAAGGTATTTACGGTCGTGAGATGTTTGAAACCTGGTACAAGATGGCGGCGCTGATTCAGTCTGGTCTGGATCTCTCGCCAATCATTACCCATCGTTTCTCCATCGACGATTTCCAGAAAGGCTTTGATGCTATGCGTTCTGGCCAGTCCGGGAAAGTTATTCTGAGCTGGGATTAACACGAACAAGGGCTGGTATTCCAGCCCTTTCTCCTGAGGATAATCCGTTAAATATGTAAAATCCTGTCAGTGTAATAAAGATATCGTAATTGCGCTGTTATCTTATATTGCTGCTTTCATTATCTCTCTAGCCTGAAGTTACTTTCTCACCCGTAAAAATAATATTTCACAAGCTTAATGGTTTCTTAATACAAAGCCTGTACAACGTTAGGGTAACTTCAGAGGTCGTCGGTAATTTATGATGAACAGCACCAATAAACTAAGTGTTATTATCCCGTTATATAATGCGGGAGATGATTTCAACGCTTGCATGGAATCTTTAATTGCGCAAACCTGGACTGCTCTGGAAATTATTATTATTAACGATGGATCAACGGATAATTCTGTTGAAATAGCAAAGCATTACGCAGAAAAACATCCACATGTTCGCTTGCTGCATCAGGCGAATGCTGGCGCATCGGTGGCGCGTAATCGCGGGATCGAGGCAGCGACGGGCAAATATGTTGCTTTTGTCGATGCTGATGATGAAGTCTATCCCACCATGTATGAAACGCTGATGACCATGGCGTTAGAGGACGATCTCGACGTGGCGCAGTGCAACGCTGACTGGTGTTTTCGTGAAACGGGGGAAACCTGGCAATCCATTCCCACCGATCGCATACGCTCAACCGGCGTATTAACCGGCCCGGACTGGCTGCGGATGGGACTTTCTTCTCGCCGCTGGACTCACGTTGTCTGGATGGGCGTTTATCGCCGCGATGTTATTGTAAAAAATAACATTAAATTTATTGCCGGATTACATCATCAGGATATTGTCTGGACAACAGAATTTATGTTTAACGCGCTGCGTGCGCGATATACCGAGCAATCGTTATATAAATATTATCTGCATAATACGTCAGTGAGTCGGTTGAATAGACAAGGGAATAAAAACCTTAATTATCAACGTCACTATATTAAAATTACCCGCCTGCTGGAGAAATTAAATCGAAATTATGCCGACAAAATTACAATTTATCCGGAATTTCATCAGCAAATAACTTACGAAGCATTGCGTGTTTGCCATGCGGTGCGCAAAGAGCCAGATATTATTATCCGCCAACGGATGATTGCTGAGATATTTACTTCCGGCATGTATAAGCGCCTGATTACTAATGTCCGCAGCGTAAAGGTGGGTTATCAGGCATTACTGTGGTCTTTCCGCTTATGGCAATGGCGCGACAAAACACGATCGCACCATCGCATTACGCGTAGCGCCTTTAATTTGCGCTAGCGTTAAACTTCGCCGCTTCGGGCTGTTTGCCCCAGCCTTGCCACTGATGTTGAAAGTAAACGATCAGCGTGCTCTGGCTGATGCTTTCGCTTAATACTTCAAAGAAGCGATTCGCATAAACTGGCTCCAGCGGTTTTTTCGGTTTACACAGCTTCACGCCACGGAACGGATTACGCGGTGCGTCGGGCACAGTATTTTTCGGCGGTGTAGATGTATCGACCTGTGGTTCATTCAGCAAGCTGCTGGCTTTCACCAGCGTAATGTCTGGCGGCAGGTTATAAACCATTTGTTGCAATACGCGTACCGTTGAGGGATGTGGATGACCAATGGCGATGGTCGAACCGTTGCGACGCGCCAGGTCAATTGCACGATTAAACTGTACACGAATATCCGCTTCATTTTGCGAATCGTCGAGGAACACCTTCCGTTTAATAACCTTCACGCCAGTGCCTTGTGCGGCGCGCATCGCCTGGGTATTACCGATGGTTACGCTGTCGAGGAAGTAAAGATTGTAACGCGCCAGCGCCTGCATCACTTTCTGCATACCAAACAGGTTAGAGGTCATTTTGCTGCCCATGTGGTTGTTGATTCCCACGGCATAGGGCACGTTATTGACCGCACTACGAATAATGCGCTCAATTTCGTCGCTGCTCATCTCCGGGCGCAGCGTGTTTTTCTCCAGCGGCTGTTTACTCAACGGTGCCATTGGCAGATGGATCAACACTTCGTGACCGCTGTTATGCGCTTTGATCGCCATCTCTCTGGCGTGCGGTGAGTCGGGTAATACAGCGACGGAGATCGCGGAGGGCATTGCCAGCACCTGGTTTTCGTTGTGCGGGCGATAACCAAAATCGTCAATGACGATGGCTAGTTTGCCAGCAATTACGGGGGAGGAGAGCGCCAACAGCGCGGCAAATGCAAGAACGTTACGACGAAATGGAAACAAAACTTATCTTCCCAACCACGGCTGTGGATTGACCGCCTGACCCTGGCGGCGAATTTCGAAATAGAGTGAAGGCCGACCCTGACCACCACTGCTGCCCACCAGTGCAATTGGCTGGCCCGCGCGAACCTGCGAACCAACGCTCACCAGTGCGCTCTGATTATAGCCGTAAAGACTCATGTCGCCTTTACCGTGCTCAACCACCACCACCAGACCGTAGCCTTGCAGCCAGTCAGCCAGAATCACCCGACCGTCGGCAATCGCTTTAACTTCAGTACCTTCAGAAGCACCGATAACCATCCCTTTCCAGCGCAGTTCGCCTTGTAGCTGTTCGCCATAGCGATGCAGCGTTGGCCCGCGAACCGGCCAGAATGCCTGACCGCGCGGCGCGCCTAGACCACCGGTACGGGACATCAGCGATTTTTCGCTTTCAGTCGGTTTGTAGGTGGTGCCTTTACGCGTCGCTTCTTTCTGACGGTCGCGAACCGCCTGGGCTTCGCGCGCTTCACGTTCAGCACGTGCTTTCGCTGCCGCTTCTGCACGGGCAATGCTGTTACGCAGACGGGATTCGTTGGCACGCAGTTCACTTAGCTGCTGCTGACCTTGCTGGATGGAAGATTCCAGCCCCGCCAGCGTCTTTTTACGCTCGTTCAGCGCCTGAGTCAGTTTCGCCTGTTGGGCGCGCTGCTCATATAACAGCGTTTGTTGTTCGCTTTGTTTCTCTTCCAGTTCAGCACGCTGCATGGCGACTTCTTCACGCGTTTGCTTCAACTGGGCGATGGTTTCTTGTCGCGCCTGGTTGAGATAGCCGAAGTAAGCCTGCAATCGTTGACCGCGCTGGCTTTCTTCACCGCTGAGAATCAGCTGAATACCGGTATGCTCACCCTGACGAAACGCGGCATCCAGTTGCGCGGCGAGGCTGCGTTCCTGGGCGGCTTTTTGCTGCTCCAGTTTGGCAATCGACGCGTTCATCTCATCAATCTGTTTATTCAGTTGATTGAGCGTGTTTTGCGTTTCGCGCAGCTTGCGGGTGGCTTCGGAGATCGCCTCTTCCTGCTTTTTCAGCTGAGCAAGCAGGCTTGAGCGTTGTTGCTGCTGTTGGCGTACCGCGCGCTCTTTCGCGGCGATATCGGCCTGAATAGACTTGAGTTGGTCGCGGTCATCCGCGTGGGCGGAAAACGTGCACAACAATACGCCAGCGCTAAGAACGCTGGCGTAAATGATGGGCCTGACTGCAAACCTGCGCGGTTTCGTGGCCCGTGTCATGGTATTAATCGCCTTTCCCCTCATGGGGAGGGATTATTCCACGATGAACAGCGGCTTACCAGTCATCTCTTGTGGGATTTCCATCCCCATCAGCGACAACATGGTCGGTGCGATGTCAGAAAGCTTACCGCCTTCAACCGCTTTCACGTTCTTATCACCAACGTAAATCAGCGGAACTGGCAGGTTGGTGTGTGCCGTGTGTGCCTGACCCGTTGCCGGATCGCGCATCTGTTCAGCGTTACCGTGGTCAGCGGTGATCAGCAGTTGTCCACCCACGGACTCAACGGCTTTTGTCACTTCTTCAACACAGTGATCCAGCGCTTCTACCGCTTTAACCGCCGCTTCCATCACCCCGGTGTGACCTACCATGTCGCCGTTCGGATAGTTACAGATAATGGTGTCGTATTTGCCGCTCTTGATTGCCGCAACCAGTTTTTCGGTCAGCTCTGCGGAGCTCATTTCCGGCTGCAGGTCGTAGGTAGCGACTTTCGGCGAGTTGATCAGAATGCGGTCTTCGCCTTTGAACGACTCTTCTACACCACCGTTAAAGAAGAAAGTGACGTGAGCATATTTTTCAGTTTCGGAAATACGCAGCTGAGTTTTGTCGTTTTTCGCCATCCACTCGCCGAAGGTGTTAACCAGGGAAGCCGGTGGGTAAGCCACTGCGGTTTTGATGTCAGCGGCGTATTCGGTCAGCATCACGAAATCGACGTTAACCACTTTCTTACGCGCGAAGCCGTCGAAATCAGCGTTCACGAATGCACGAGTGATTTCACGCGCACGGTCAGCACGGAAGTTCATGAAAATCAGCGCGTCGCCGTCTTCCATTGCTGCATCTGGCTGGCCTTCTGCACGAATAACGGTCGCTTTCACGAATTCGTCGTTTTCGTCGCGAGCATAAGCAGCCTGCAAACCAGCAACGGCGGTATCGGCCTGGAACTCACCTTGCGCCAGAGTCAGCAGGTCATAGGCTTTTTCAACGCGATCCCAACGGTTGTCGCGGTCCATGGCGTAGTAACGACCAATGATGGACGCTACGCGGCCTTTACCCAGCGCGGCAAATTTCTCTTCGAATTTTTTCAGCGAAGATTCAGCACTGCGCGGCGGAGTGTCGCGACCGTCAAGGAATGCGTGCAGATAGATTTTTTCTGCGCCGCGTTCAGCTGCCAGTTCTACCATCGCCATGATGTGATCTTCGTGGCTGTGTACGCCGCCTGCGGAGAGCAGACCCATAATGTGTACTGCTTTGCCTGCGTTTTTCGCTTTATCTACCGCACCAGTCAGTACCGGGTTAGCGAAGAAAGCGCGATCTTTGATTTCAACGTCCAGACGAGTCAGGTCCTGATACACGATGCGGCCGGCACCCAGGTTAACGTGGCCTACTTCGGAGTTACCCATCTGACGGTCAGGCAGACCGACTTCCAGACCGGAAGCGTCGATCAGGGTATGCGGACGATTGGCCCACAGTGCATCCATTACCGGGGTTTTAGCACTAAAAATGGCGTTATCCTGCTGTTCTTCGCGATAGCCATAGCCATCCAGAATCACCAGTACCATAGGTTTTTTAGAAACCGACATTGCGACAACCTCATACTCAAGAGTCAAAATTTGCGTAATTTTACTACAGCTGAATCGATAAAATAGCCTCTGAAGATCAAAATATACGACCGCTCGCGGCAAGCCGATGCCAGAATTGCGATTTTTTTTCGTAGCGCCCCGCAAAATTGCATTCCAGTTAACGCGCTGGCTGTATTTGCCGCACTGCGCAGGTATACTCCTTTCCTGGTTTTTTTAATCACTACGTCGGGAGTTGTTACCCCCCATGCAAGAAATTATGCAATTTGTTGGCCGTCATCCCATACTGAGTATCGCCTGGATCGCGTTACTGGTGGCGGTTCTTGTCACTACGTTTAAGAGCCTGACCTCGAAAGTGAAGGTGATTACTCGTGGTGAAGCTACGCGTCTGATCAACAAAGAAGACGCTGTGGTTGTGGATTTACGTCAGCGTGATGACTTCCGTAAAGGCCATATCGCAGGTTCTATCAATCTGTTGCCGAGCGAAATCAAAGCCAACAATGTTGGTGAGCTTGAGAAGCACAAAGACAAACCGGTTATCGTGGTAGACGGTTCTGGCATGCAGTGCCAGGAGCCTGCAAACGCGCTGACGAAAGCTAGTTTTGCGCAAGTATTCGTGCTGAAAGACGGCGTCGCTGGCTGGGCTGGCGAAAACTTGCCTCTGGTGCGCGGCAAATAATTTACCTGTCGTCTTTCATGATGCAGGCCGTTAGCTGCAATTATGCCCCCAGCGACTTATTGTTATAAGCTTCTGGGGACACTCTATTTTGCTGCCGCCCTGCAACATGAAATTTCAGGGTAAAAAACAGGAGCTAAGTTATGGCCAATGTTGAAATCTATACCAAAGAAACCTGCCCGTATTGCCATCGTGCAAAAGCACTGCTGAGCAGCAAGGGCGTGAGTTTTCAGGAGCTGCCGATCGATGGCAACGCCGCCAAGCGTGAAGAGATGATCAAACGCAGCGGTCGCACCACGGTTCCCCAGATTTTTATTGACGCACAGCACATTGGCGGCTGTGATGACTTGTATGCATTGGATGCACGTGGTGGACTGGATCCCCTGCTGAAATAACGTGTGAACGTTGGCATTACATTGCGCAGTATTTAAGGACAACACTTAAGGGTTTTCTACACATGTCAGAACAAAACAACACCGAAATGACTTTCCAGATCCAACGTATCTATACCAAGGATATTTCTTTCGAAGCGCCGAACGCGCCGCACGTTTTCCAGAAAGATTGGCAGCCAGAAGTTAAACTTGATCTGGATACGGCATCTTCTCAACTGGCAGATGACGTTTACGAAGTGGTACTGCGTGTTACCGTAACGGCATCCCTGGGCGAAGAAACTGCGTTCCTGTGTGAAGTTCAGCAGGGCGGTATTTTCTCCATCGCGGGTATCGAAGGCACCCAGCTGGCACATTGCCTGGGCGCATACTGCCCGAACATTCTGTTCCCGTATGCTCGTGAATGCATCACCAGCATGGTATCCCGCGGTACATTCCCGCAACTGAACCTTGCGCCGGTTAACTTCGATGCGCTGTTCATGAACTATTTGCAGCAGCAGGCTGGCGAAGGTACTGAAGAACATCAGGATGCCTGATGAACCAACGTAATGCTTCAATGACTGTGATCGGTGCCGGCTCGTACGGCACCGCTCTTGCCATCACCCTGGCAAGAAATGGCCACGAGGTTGTCCTCTGGGGCCATGACCCTGAACATATCGCAACGCTTGAACGCGACCGCTGTAACGCCGCGTTTCTCCCCGATGTGCCTTTTCCCGATACGCTCCATCTTGAAAGCGATCTCGCCACCGCGCTGGCAGCCAGCCGTAATATTCTTGTCGTCGTACCCAGCCATGTCTTTGGTGAAGTGCTGCGCCAGATTAAACCGCTGATGCGTTCTGATGCGCGTCTGGTGTGGGCGACTAAAGGTCTGGAAGCGGAAACCGGGCGTCTGTTACAGGACGTGGCGCGTGAGGCGTTAGGCGATCAAATTCCGCTAGCGGTTATCTCTGGCCCAACATTTGCGAAAGAACTGGCAGCAGGTTTACCGACGGCTATTTCGCTGGCCTCTACCGACCAGACCTTCGCCGATGATCTCCAGCAGTTGCTGCACTGTGGCAAAAGTTTCCGCGTTTACAGCAATCCGGATTTCATTGGCGTGCAGCTTGGCGGCGCGGTGAAAAACGTCATTGCCATTGGCGCGGGGATGTCCGACGGTATCGGTTTTGGCGCGAATGCACGAACGGCGCTAATTACCCGTGGTCTGGCTGAGATGTCGCGTCTTGGCGCGGCGCTGGGTGCCGATCCTGCCACCTTTATGGGCATGGCGGGGCTGGGCGATCTGGTGCTTACCTGTACCGACAACCAGTCGCGTAACCGCCGTTTTGGCATGATGCTCGGTCAGGGCATGGATGTACAAAGCGCGCAGGAGAAGATTGGTCAGGTGGTGGAAGGCTACCGCAATACGAAAGAAGTCCGCGAGTTGGCGCATCGCTTCGGCGTTGAAATGCCAATAACCGAGGAAATTTATCAAGTATTATATTGCGGAAAAAACGCGCGCGAGGCAGCATTGACTTTACTAGGTCGTGCACGCAAGGACGAGCGCAGCAGCCACTAAACCCAGGGAACCTTTGTTACCGCTATGACCCGGCCCGCGCAGAACGGGCCGGTCATTATCTCATCGTGTGGAGTAAGCAATGTCGTGTGAAGAACTGGAAATTGTCTGGAACAATATTAAAGCTGAAGCCAGAACGCTGGCGGACTGTGAGCCAATGCTGGCCAGTTTTTACCACGCGACACTACTCAAGCACGAAAACCTTGGCAGTGCGCTGAGCTACATGCTGGCGAACAAGCTGTCATCGCCAATCATGCCTGCCATTGCTATCCGTGAAGTGGTGGAAGAAGCCTATGCCGCCGACCCGGAAATGATCGCTTCTGCGGCCTGCGATATTCAGGCGGTGCGTACCCGCGACCCGGCGGTGGATAAATACTCAACGCCGTTGTTATACCTGAAAGGTTTTCATGCCTTGCAGGCGTATCGCATCGGTCACTGGCTGTGGAATCAGGGCCGTCGCGCACTGGCTATTTTTCTGCAAAACCAGGTTTCTGTGACGTTCCAGGTCGATATTCACCCGGCAGCAAAAATTGGCCGTGGCATTATGCTCGACCATGCGACGGGCATTGTCGTTGGTGAAACGGCGGTGATTGAAAACGACGTGTCGATTCTGCAATCCGTCACCCTTGGCGGTACTGGGAAAACCAGCGGTGACCGTCACCCGAAAATTCGTGAAGGCGTGATGATTGGCGCGGGCGCGAAAATTCTCGGCAATATTGAAGTTGGGCGCGGCGCGAAGATTGGCGCAGGTTCCGTGGTGTTGCAACCGGTGCCGCCGCATACTACCGCCGCTGGCGTTCCGGCACGCATTGTCGGTAAACCAGACAGCGATAAGCCGTCGATGGATATGGACCAGCATTTCAACGGTATTAACCATACGTTTGAGTATGGGGATGGGATCTGACGTTCTGTGATCGTGCCGGATGCGATGCTAACGCATTTTATCCGGCCTGGCGTAACTAATCTCTCAACACCGCTCCCGGATACCCCAGCTGCCGCCAGGCTTCATACACCACTACCGACACCGCATTGGACAGGTTCATGCTGCGGCTGTCCGGCACCATTGGAATACGAATTTTTTGTTCAGCGGGCAGGGCATCAAGAATGCTCGCTGGCAGGCCGCGTGTTTCCGGGCCGAACATCAGATAGTCGCCATCCTGATAGCTTACGGCGCTATGTGCGGGCGTACCTTTTGTAGTGAGAGCAAACAGGCGCTGGGGATTTTCTGCTTCGAGGAACGCGCTGTAGTCATGATGGCGCGTAACGGCGGTAAATTCGTGGTAGTCCAGCCCTGCGCGGCGCAGGCGCTTATCGTCCCAGGCAAATCCCATTGGTTCGATGATATGCAGACGAAAGCCGGTGTTAGCGCAAAGACGGATGATGTTGCCAGTATTTGGCGGAATTTCTGGTTCGTAAAGTACGATGTTTAGCATACTGCCCCCTTAGTGCGGGGGCAGAATAGCAGAAAATTGGTGAGCCGTGCGGCCTTTTCCCCTCCCCCCGGTCCTCTCCCCAGAGGGTTAGGGGGCTCAAGCGACTATGCCGCATTCCCTTTCGCCATCGGGGCCAGCGCCGCAGGCAACTCTTTACCCAGCCCCTGCACCAACGAATCTTGCGTAATTTCGCTGATCGATTTCGCGCCCGTCAGCGTCATTGCCACTTTCATCTCTTTCTCAATCAGATTCAGTAGGTTAGCCACGCCCGCCTGGCCCGCTGTTGCCAGCGCATACAGGAAAGCACGACCCAGCAGTACGGTATCGGCACCGAGCGCAATCATACGCACGACATCAAGCCCGTTACGAATGCCGCTATCTGCCAGAATGGCGATATCACCTTTCACTGCATCTGCTATGGCAGGCAGCGCGCGGGCAGAAGAGAGCACGCCATCTAACTGGCGGCCGCCGTGGTTAGAAACCACAATCCCGTCAGCGCCAAAACGTACCGCATCACGCGCATCTTCTGGGTCGAGGATCCCTTTGATCACCATCGGGCCATCCCAGAAATCGCGGATCCACTCAAGGTCTTTCCAGGAGATGGACGGATCGAAGTTATTCCCCAGCCAGCCGATGTAATCTTCCAGCCCGGTCGGTTTGCCAAGGTAAGCCGAGATATTACCCAAATCATGCGGACGACCATTCAGGCCCACATCCCACGCCCATTGTGGATGAGTCACCGCCTGCAAGTAGCGGCGCATTGCGGCGTTCGGGCCGCTCATACCCGAATGCGCATCACGGTAGCGTGCGCCCGGCGTTGGCATATCCACGGTGAAAACCAGCGTCGAACACCCCGCGGCTTTTGCTCGTTCCAGTGCGTTACGCATAAAACCGCGATCGCGCAGTACGTAAAGCTGGAACCACATTGGGCGCTTGATGGCGGGTGCGACTTCCTCAATCGGGCAAACGGAAACCGTCGAGAGGGTAAACGGAATGCCATGCGCATCCGCCGCTTTTGCGGCCTGAACTTCGCCGCGTCGCGCATACATGCCGCACAAGCCCACTGGAGCCAGCGCTACCGGCATCGACAATTTCTCATTAAACAGCGTCGTTTCCAGACTTAAGTCGGACATGTTTTTCAGAATACGCTGGCGCAGCGCCACTTCTGATAAATCTTCCATGTTACGACGCAGGGTATATTCAGAATATGCGCCGCCATCCATATAGTGGAACAGGAACGGCGGCAGAATGCGTTGTGCTGCGGCGCGATAATCGCTGGCTGCAGAAATAATCATGCGTTTTTCTCCCTCGAATGCTCATTATGCTCACCGGGCAGGCGGGTAATACGTGCACGGCGCGCCTGATCTTCATCGAATCTTTTCATGGTGCTGTGGACAAAACTGAGATGCGCCATCATCGCTTTACGCGCACCGTCGGCATCCCCGGTAAAAATGGCGTCAATGACCGCCTGATGCTGCTCGGTCAGTTGTGAAAAAACGGGCGGCACGAGATACATCCGTTGACGGCTTTGCATCACCGAGGATTGCAGAACATCAAAGAAACCACGCATGGTTTGTAGCAGCACGATGTTATGCGAGGCTTCGGCAATCGCCAGATGAAAACGAACGTCCGCTTGCGAAGCGAGGTCCGGGTCTTCGCTGAGCGTTGCCTCAAAGCAAAGCTGAATTTTCTCTTTGTCACCAGGCGTGGCGCGCATCGCTGCATGCCATGCGGTGCTGGCTTCAATGGCGTAGCGGGCTTCCAGAATATCGAAACTGTAATCCGGATCATCGGCCATCAGCGTTTTTAGCGGCTGGACGATGTTTTGCTCCGACCACGCGTCATGACGCCAGCGCACAAATGTGCCACCACCGCGACGACTAAGAAGTACGCCTTCGCTCACCAGTTTTGCCAGCGCTTCGCGCAGTGAATTACGCGACACGCCGAGTTGCATCGCCAGTTGGCGTTCAGCGGGCAACTTCATGCCCGCCTCCAGCTGTTTTTCATCAATCAGCGCCCGCACACGGGAGGCAACCTCGTCTGACAGGCGTCTGGGTGTAGCAATCATTAAGGAATCATCCACGTTAAGACGTAAGCCTGAAGCGTGGTGATCACGCCGACCATGCAGGTGAATATCAGGCTGTGTTTGACAGTAAAGCGGAACAGATCTGACTCTTTGCCTACCAGACCTACCGCCGCACAGGCGATGGCGATGGATTGCGGGGAGATCATCTTCCCGGTAACACCGCCGGTGGTGTTGGCAGCAACCAGCAACAGGTCAGAGACGCCAATTTGTTGTGCGGCCGTGGCTTGCAGAGCGGCAAACAGAGCGTTAGATGACGTATCCGACCCGGTCAGGAATACCCCCAGCCAGCCGAGGAATGGCGAGAAGAAGGTGAATGCATGACCGGTGTGCGCCAGTGCCAGCGCCAGTGTTGACGACAGCCCGGAATAGTTCGAAATAAAGGCGAATGCCAGCACCATACCGATGGAGTAGATGGGCAGCGCCAGTTCTTTCAGCGTGCTGCCGAAGGTGCTGAGAGCGTCAGACGGTTTCATCTTCAGCCAGACAACCGAGAGCAGCGCAGCAAACAGAATGGCGGTGCCGGTGGCTGAGAACCAGTCAAACTTAAACACGGCGGCATAGGCTGTAGCCTCGCTGACCACTGGCGGCATACGGGCAACCAGTTTGTCGAGATACGGCACCGGAATGTTGATCACCCATTCATAAAGTGCGCCGCCCGAAGCGAAAAGTGCTTTAAACGGCGGGATACTCCAAAGTGTTACGGTGGCGGTCAGGAACAGGAACGGTGTCCAGGCTCGCAGCACCTGACCCGCCGTGTAACCTGTGTGAGCCAGCGTCATATCAACCTGCGATGCACCCAGATCGCCGAAGCGGAAAACGCGTACTGGCTGCCAGCGCTTGAGGAACAGTGTCAGGCAGAGCAGCGATACCAGCGAAGAGATAATGTCCGGCAGTTCCGGCCCAATGAAGTTGGAGCTGAGATACTGTGCGATGGCAAATGAACCACCTGCAACCACGACCGCAGGCCACGTCTCTTTAATACCGCGCCAGCCGTCCATAATCGCCATGATCCAGAACAGGACGATAATGGTCATAAACGGTAGCTGACGACCCACCATCTGGCCGATCTCAAAGCTGTCGATGCCCGTTACCTGTCCGGCAACCAGAATTGGAATACCCATCGCACCAAATGCCACTGGCGCGGTGTTAACAATCAGGCACAGTCCGGCGGCGTACAGCGGTTTAAAGCCCAGGCCGACCAGCAATGCGGCGGTAATTGCCACCGGTGCGCCGAAGCCCGCAGCCCCTTCGAGAAATGCGCCGAAACAGAAACCGACGATCAGCATTTGCAGACGCTGGTCTGGGGTTATCGAAAGAATCGACGAGCGGATAATGTCAAACTGTCCGGTTTTCACCGAGATCTTATAGACGAACACCGCCGCAATAATGATCCACGCGATTGGCCACAAACCGTAGAAGAAGCCATAAACCACCGAGGCCAGCGCGTTGGCGACCGGCATTTTATAGAACAGCAAAGCCACGGCCAGGGCGATGGCAACCGTCCAGGTGGCGGCGACGTATCCTTTCAGTTTGAGCTTAATCAGCGCAAAGAAGAAAAACAGGATGGGAAGTGATGCTATCAGGCTGGAAAGCCAGATATTCCCGGCGGGATCATAGTTTTGTTGCCAGAGATTCATTGCAGGTCTCCTGGAGTCCACGCACATCGTGTAATGAGTCTGTTGCTCATCTCCTTGTCACACGTTGTGTAAAAGTGGCACTGCCAATTTTGTAGTGTAGGGATAATGACAATGAATAGTTAATTAAATGTTATTAATTGGCAATGTTAATGTGAGTTTTAAT
Organism: Escherichia sp. E13S3; assembly: GCF_004212325.1. Classification (NCBI taxonomy): domain Bacteria; kingdom Pseudomonadati; phylum Pseudomonadota; class Gammaproteobacteria; order Enterobacterales; family Enterobacteriaceae; genus Escherichia; species Escherichia sp. E13S3. The sequence goes on along the minus strand of NZ_RHJR01000009.1, from coordinate 116,406 downwards.
TGGGGAACTGTGAACCAGAGGTCAGATAAGCGAAGAATTGGTAGGGCCAATTTTTGTGGGGGGAGATGTCTGGTAAAGAAAAGGGCAATCCTCATCAGAGAATTGCCCTTAGATTGTTGACCCGGAGCGCTTATCCGGCCTACGGATGGCGCGAGAATTTGTAGGCCTGATAAGACGCGCAAGCGTCGCATCAGGCAGTCGGCACTGTTGCCGGATGCGGCGTGAACGCCTTATCCGGCCTACAGGAATGTGCAGCATCCTCCTGTAGGCCTGATGCGCGTAACGCATCAGGCAATTTGGCGTTTACCCATTCGTTAATGGATGATTACCACTGAATACCGGCACCGAGTGCGGCGGAGTATTCACCCTGGCTATTGGTACTACCTTGTAATTTGTAGACCCAACGACCATTGGCGCTCACCATCGACACACCTAAAGCAACAGCTGATTCACCGTTGTAGGTACCGCCACCAATAGAGGCCATGCTGGCACCCGGCGTGTAAGCCTGCGGCAGACCGGTCATCGCCATTGCAGAAGCGATACCACCACTCAGCTTGCTTTCAGTTTTGGACAGTTTGTTATCCATCTCAACCATGCGCTGATCGGTGTATTGCTTCGTTTCCTGCACGCTTTGCTTCAACTGCGCGTAGTTCACCGCGTCGTTGTTGTTCACGCCAGCGGAAACGTTGCTGATACGAGTCGTACCGCCACTGCCACCACCGAGGGTAATGCTGCTGTAGTCAACAGAACCGTCAGATTTGGTGTCGTAGCGCACGCCACCCGCTTCAGAAGACTTCAACTGCGCAACGTTAACCGCGTCAGTCGCGTTTTTACCTGCGGCAACGTTAGTAATACGGCGTTGATTAGTGGAAGAACCTACGGAAATCGTATTTTCTTCATTTGCCACAGAGCCTGTACCCAGTGCGACGCTGTTATCAGCGGCAGCAATGGAACCGGAACCAATCGCGACACTATCTTGACCCTGCGCGTTGGCATCTACACCTGTCGTGTTGGTCTTGAAGTATTTGGTGCTACCGGTGGTCACGATGTCGCCAATACCGTTTTCGATATTAGTAACGCGAGTATCCAGATTAGTGACCTGATTGTTCAGGTTAGTAATGCTCTGGGTATTCTGGGAAACCTGCGCGTCCGTTACTTTCAACTGACCCACGTTAACCGCATCAGTATCAGCCGAACCTGCTGCGACGTTGGTGATCTGGCGTTGACCGTCTTCGCTGCCGACAGAGAACTCACCGACAGAGTTTTGCGGTGCATCCATGTTGTAACCGGTGTAGCCAGTCTGTGCGCCACGGGTAGTCTGAGAACCGTTACCCATCGCAATACTGTTGGCATGATTTGCACTTGCGTTGCTACCGATAGCAATACCGTTGATCGCATCAGCCAGAACCAGAGTGTTCAGGCCGATACCAATACCCGCATTACCATTAACGATAGTTTTCGCGCCCATTGCCAGCGAGTCTTCACCGACTGCCAGTGAATCTTCAGCCGTTGAGTTAGCGTGGAAGTATTTGGTCGGCGTGGTAGCGACTGCACCAATGGCATTCTGCAACTGGCGAACCGTAACGGCGTCATGGGCTTCGGAACCATCGGCTACGTTGATGATTTGACGGTACTTGCCATCATCACCAATCGACAATGCGCCGAGTAATTCACCGTCAGTGGTGTCGTAGCCAATCTCTACGCCATTTTCCGTTACGCTGGTGTTACGAGAACCTTTAACAATTACACGGTCGGAAACAGAGCTGCTACCCAGGGCGATACCCGTGTCAACTTCGCTGATGCTGTCCTGACCAATAGCTACACTGCTGGCACCAGAGGCAACAGCGTTATAGCCTACTGCGGTAGCACCAATACCAGAGGCGCTGGCGTCGTTGAACGCTAAGCCGTCGTCGTTAGTACGCACATAGTTAATACCCGCACCGTTTTCTTGGATATAGGTTGCGTCGGTGTTACCAGCAAGCTGATTGATGATTTGGCTATTTTGCTCGATCAGCAGGTTAGCGGCATTCAGTTGGGAACCGTTGACGGCGTCGGTGCTACCCGCTTCAATCAGACCATCAGCTACATTGGTGATTTTGCTGGCGTTGCCTTTATGGTTGGCGCTGTAGGCACCCGCAGCGTCATCCCACAGCAGGGCATTATCATCGAGCGCATCCAGAGCTTCACCGACGTTGTTGTAACTTCCACCCGCGATTGTATAAGTTGGCGCAGCGATAGAACCGTCAGCGTTAACTTTTGCGTTACCCCCCAGGGCATCAGCAATGTACTTATTGGTGTCGTAGAGTTGTGAACCGTTAATGGCATCGCTGCTGTTATTAGAAACTACACCATCTGCGACGTCAGTAATGACGCTGGCGGTGCCACCGTGTTTGGCGCTGAATTTATTGGCGGTAGTATCCCAGAGCAGAGCATCACCGAGCGAAGCGCTAAATGACGTGTTAATGGCTTCCAGTGCAGCACCGACGTTAGTGTAGGCCTTACCACCAATAGTGTAGGTTGGTCCGGTTAATACCCCATCCTTGTCAATATCAGCACCACCTCCAAGATAGGTCGTAAAGGAATCAGCTAAACTATAAAGTTGTGAGCCATTAATGGCATCGGTGCTGGTTGAGGATATCGTTCCAGCATCGAGGTTGGTAATTTTGCTGACCGTACTTGGATCACCATGAGCCGCACTGAATGCGCCAGCATTGGAATCCCAGAGCAGAGAGTCTTGCTTCAGGTCATACAACTGCGAACCGTTCACGGCCTCAAAGCTGTCTTCACTAATCAGACCATCAGCGACGTCAGTAATGACGCTTTGTGCCAGGGAGTTTTTCTTTGAGCCATCGGTATTAAAGGTGGTATGGCTGGCGCTGTATTTCTTGTTTTTTTCGTCCCAGTGTAACGTGTTATTATCGATGCCCTGGAGAGCCTCTCCCACGTTATTGTACTGGCCGCTTTGTAGATAATATGTGGGGGCTTTAAGCGTCCCGTCAGAGTTTATAACATTATTAGGATCAGCATGAAATCCTCCGAGTCTGTCAGAAACAGACTTACTGATGGCATAAAGTTGTGATCCGTTAATGGCATCGGTGCTGTCTTTATTGATGTCACCTTTACCCATATTGACTATTTTGCGCTCTGAACCGAGGCTACCTACAGATACAGTATTGTCTGCATCAGCTATGGAATTTGCACCAATGGCGACTGCGTTATCACCATTTGCGCTGGCGCCAACACCGAAAGCAAGGCTGCTTTTGCCCCCCGCGTTACTGTCGTTGCCCAGTGCAATGGCGTTCTCACCCGCTGAAGTGCTGCCACTGCCCAGTGCAATTGAACCAACTTTGGTTGCTCTGCTGTTTTGACCTATAGCGATGGAGTTGGTTTCTCCAGCACTGGCATTGTCTCCCAGCGCCAGGCTGGATTTCCCTGTCGCATCCGCGTTAAAGCCAACCGCCGTCGCATTTTCACCAGCTTCGCTGTCTGCACCAATTGCAATAGCGTTCGCTGCGCTGGCGAGGGAGTTTCTGCCTAATGCCAGGCTGTCTGTGCCTTTAGCTTCACTCTCACGACCTGCGGCAATCGCATCAACGCCTTCTGCACTGGCGTCTGCACCTATGGCGACACTATATTGTGCAGAACTGGAACTTTTGTAACCTAATGCAAGGCTTTTTTCGCCTATCGCGTCGTTGTCAAAGCCGAATGCTGAGGCATAATCACCTTTCGCCAGTGACAATACACCCATCGCCATAGAGTACTGGCCCTCAGCTTTGGCCGACGCCCCTATAGCTGTACCTCTATTGCCAGTAGCTTTAGCGTTAACCCCCAACGCTGTTGACGCATCGCCGTCAGCAGAACTTCTGGCACCTATTGACGTACTATATTTACCCAAAGCGCTGGCAAGATTCCCTATAGCAGTCGATGCACCGTCGAGACCTGTGTGCTGGCTTGCTGTTGAGCCTTCCCCGATAGCCACCCATCCATTACCACTATTATGACCTGTTGGTACAACAGGAGTACCAGTTGCATTATCTGCATATGCAAATGGCGACAACAACCCACCCGCAACCACAGCAGAAATTAACAGCTTACTGCGCCCGGATTTCTTGCCACGGCTTTTTGCCGTTTCGCTGGCAACGCTGTAACTGCCCGTTGCCGGATTCCAGATAACTTTAAATATTTTGTTCATTATTGATGCTCTCTATTCCTTGATATAAGCGCAGAAGCTGCATTTATTTTTTGCTTTTTCGCTGCTGAGATGCAGCAGAGTGAAGGTCGTCGAACTGAAGATTTGCCATATTGATGACGAGTTTCAGGTATTTCAGATTATTGGGTGATACGCCTTTCAGCGTCAGGTTAATGTCTTGCCATTGACCTGGTAATAATTTCAGTGAGGAGTTCATTGAGGTGCTGAAAAGCAATTGTTGCCATTTGGCTAAGTTTTTAGTATCAGCAGGTTTTTCATTTCCCCACGTGGCATGAAAACCAATATTAGATACGGGAACGCTTAATAAGTTGACCAGTGAAATACGAATGATGCTGCCATTTTCCACGGCATCAATAGACAATATGCGTCCTGCTAAACCGACTGAGCCGTTATTTAAAATGAAGTATTGTGTTTGTGCTGGGTTAAATTCAGTAAAGATAAACTCATCCTGCTTGTCCTTGACTGATTTCACGACGCTGGCAAGCGTTTGGGTACTGGTTATGATGCTATTTTGTTGTTTTTCAAAAAGTTCAATTTTACTTTTATATTGTTCTTGCTGCTTTTTTAGCGCGTCTATTTGACTTTGTTGCAACGCTTGCTGTTTGGCAAACTGGTCGATTGAGTTTACTTTTTCAATATAGTCACACCCCGTTAATGCGCAGAGTGATGATATTGTTAACATGCTTAATAGTGCTTTTCTTATGCTCATAGGATGAATTCCTTTTCATAATCCTGATGTGTTGATGACTACGATATAATTATTTTTTATATGAATGATTCAATGTTTCGCATTCACAATAAAAATGTATGAGAGAATATTTGAGTTAATGAGCATTGAGAATGTGTTATTAAATGTCAAATTGTTTGGGTTTGTCGATGATAATGAGTAAATCGCGCGAATTTTAATGATCAGTGTCAATCAATGTCAAATGGTTAACGGAGTAAAAGCGAGGAGGATAAGACGTTAATATTTGTATGGTGGATGATTTGGGAAAATAAATGTGATTCTTGTTGGGAAATATAAATAATTAAGCATTGATACATGAATAATCATATTTAATATTTATATATAGCGCTTTTATTACGCAACATATTTTCAGAATTTGACTTGCGACGCTTATGCAAGCAATCGGGCAACATGGAGCATGCAATGGTAAGAATGTTTGGTATTTGAAACAGGCTCCTGCATATGCCAGCAAGAGCCTGTAGAAATGTGGGAACAGTGGTTACATGGCGCTGAAGGGAACTTAAAACGCCGTCTTTGAGAACCCGGTCATCTCTTGCAGGCCCATTTCACGGCCCAGTGCGGTCATCGGGTGCACAACGACCAGTCCGCGAACGCTCTTCTTCAGCTTGCCCATATCAGCTTGTTCTTTTTTCGTAATCGCACGCTGGAATGGCATCTTCATCAGCTTTTGCGCTTCTTTACTGAGTTTCTGGCTATGAACTTCGCGCAGACGCGCAATTTCAGCTTCCAGCGTGGCTTTCTCTTTTTCCAGCTCGGCATATTTGTCTGCGGCTTCAACCAGTGACAGGTCAGCCTGCTGGTGGCGGATGGCGTCCAGGCGATCGCTGAGACGTTTGATTTCGTTTTTTTCGACTTCTTTCATGTGATGGCTTCTGATAAAGATAAATTTATAGCCCCTAGTATGCGCGACGGGGTGCTTTGTTCACAACTGATGGTGTTGTAATAGTTTTGTTGGGCAACAAACTTTGTGTTCAGAAATTAAGTAATCTATTGATTAACAAAAATATATTGAGTTGTTAGGGGAGGGCGTTGTGGATTTCGCACGTTTTCCTTAATGTCATTCAGATCGGGATCTAAACTAAAATTGGCGGCCGCGCATTCCCGGCGCGGGGTAATACGGAGATATTATGATGGGCAAAATAGGCGAAAACGTTCCGCTTTTTATCGATAAAGCCGTAGATTTCATGGCATCAAGCCAGGCGTTTCGGGAGTATCTGAATAAACTTCCCCCGCGTAACGCGATTCCGTCCGATATACCTGAGGAAAGCGTGCCGTTATATCTCCAGCGTCTGGAATATTATCGCCGACTTTATCAGCCGAAGCAGGTAGAGGGGCAGCAGTAAACGAGCATTGCTTACTTTTGAAAGGCTTTTTTTAAGCTGATTTTGGAAATCAGCTCAGTCAGTGAAAGGACCATTGTTGATCGCACAGCTTGTTGGTAACGCTGAACTTGCATCGCGTACAAACTGGAATCCGTTGGTTCAAATTGTGGCGGCGGAGGGATCGCCGCCACGCAGTGCAGCTCGCCAAATGGCCCAATAATTTCATCATCGGTAAAGGCGTACTCGTTACCGTCGTGATTCAGCTCTTCACGTAGCGCCATCAAGAGTTCTGCATCTTCATATTCGTTGCGGCTAATCACGCCAAGCCCATAAATCAGCTTTAAGCGCACGGAAAGGTCGCCCAGCGGACCATCGCCGTCGAGTAACGGTTCTACAGCATACTTCACCGCGTAATCGTCTTTGCGGAATACCTGAAGCACCAGAAGATTCACCGCCTCGGTCAGGAGATCAACGGCGGTGATCAAAAAGCTTCGCACGGTTTTGCCAGCATTCAGACGCTCAAGCACACGGTTTTCAAAGGCCTGGGTTTGTTCCATTGTTGCCTGCATATCTGACAATCTGTTGTTCAGGCGCAGGGTTTTCTGCGCCTGGTCTACCATTATTTTGCGTTATAAGCCGTGACTGCTTCGGCGACTACCTCGCTGTTAGCATCAAGCCCGGAAATTTGCGCCAGCGCTTCCTGCGGGCCTTTCTCGGTAATCAGCGCCGCCAGTTCCTGCGCCTGCGGATCATCTTCACTACGGAAGTGCATTGCAGCGGCGATACCTTCAATCAGGTTTTTGTGCGGCAAACCGTACTCCAGCGTACCCAACAGCGGTTTTACCAGACGATCGCCAGCGCTCAGTTTGCGCAGTGGCTGACGCCCTACACGCTCCACATCATCCTTCAGATACGGATTTTCAAAACGACCGAGGATTTTCTGGATGTACGCTGCATGTTTGTCAGCATCAAAGCCATAGCGCTTGATCAGCACAGCGCCGCTTTCTTCCATCGCACCTTTTACCACTGCACGGATTTTCTCGTCGAGAATTGCATCACGAATGGTCTGATGGCCCGCCAGTTTTCCGAGGTACGCGGTTATAGCATGACCTGTGTTCAGGGTGAAGAGTTTACGCTCGACAAATGCCATCAGGTTGTCTGTTAATTCCATACCTGGGATGTCCGGCAGTGTGCCTTTGAACTGGGTTTTATCGACAATCCATTCGCTGAAGGTTTCGACTGTCACTTCCAGCGGATCGTTAGTTGCAGAAGCGGAAGGCGGTACGATGCGGTCAACGGCGGAATCGACAAAGCCAACATGTTCTTCTACCCACGCTTTGGCATCTTCCGGCAGGGCGTTCATCACATGGCCTTTCAGCTGCGTGGTGCCGCGTACCATGTTTTCACAGGCGATGATGTTCAGCGGGGATTCATTACCTTGTTCTTTACGTTTCACCAGCCCTTTAGCGATGGCAGGAGCTATACGTTCCAGCACGACCGGGCCAACGGCGGTAGTGACTAAATCAACCTGAGCAATCAGATCAACGACATCATCACCAATGCTGCTGACGGCATTTACACCGGAAACGGTATCCACCTGCTCGGTTTCGCCGACCACATGAACCTGATAGCTATGACGGGCATTCAGGGCATCAAGCACCACCTGATTTACATCGGCAAACGTCAGTTGGATACCCGCGTCTGCCAGCAGTTTACCGATAAAGCCACGACCGATATTACCTGCGCCAAAATGTAATGCTTTCATAGTATTAACCTTCATCAATGTTTTTACCCGAGAGGGCTGGGGTGAGGCATTTCCCTCACCCAAACCCTCTCCGTGAGGAGAGGGGCAGCGCCGGATGCGGCGTAAACGCCTTATCCGGCCTACAAGAACGTGCAAATTCAACAAATTGCGCTTTGTTTTGTAGGCCTGATAAACGAAGCGCATCAGGTAATCAGCCCCACCGTCTCCATGTGGAGAGGGGGCAGCGCCGGATGCGGCGTAAACGCCTTATCCGGCCTACAAGAATGTGCAAATTCAACAAACTGCGCTTTGTTTTGTAGGCCTGATAAGCGAAGCGCATCAGGCAATCAGCCCCACCTTCTCCATGCGGAGAGGGTGGGCCTGGATTACTTACGACCTGCCAGCAGTTCCAGCACTTCATCCACGCTGGTGGTGTGTGCCAGACGCTCAATGACGGACTCATCATCCAGTGCGTTGGTCAGGCTGGTGATAACCTGAATGTGCTCGTTGTTACGGGCTGCAATACCAATCACCAGACGGGCAATGTCATCTTCTTCTTCACCGAAGCGCACGCCTTCCGGGTACTGGCAGAACACCACGCCCGTTTTCAGCACGCGATCTTTCGCTTCAACCGTACCGTGCGGCACGGCGATAGACTCACCCAGGTAAGTCGGGGTCAGTTTTTCACGGTCCAGCATCGCCTGTACGTATTCCGGCTCAACATAACCGCCTTTCACCAGCTGCTCGCCAGCAAAACGAATCGCTTCTTCTTTGGTGGCCGCTTTGCGACCGAGGAAGATGTTCTCTGCACCGAGCTTAAACAGGTTGGCGCTGGAATCGTCAAAGCTGTCTTTCAGGCTGTCTTTTACTTTCTCTTCGTTTTCAGTATGACGCTGGGCAGCAACCAGACGTTCAGTCAGGCTGGTGTACAGGCCGCTATCGAGGAAGTTAGTCAGCGAAATATGCTGTGCCTGCGGAACCTGGCGCATAGCGCGTTCGGTCAGATCACGGTGAGTGATGACCAGGTCCACATCCGGCGGCAGGTTGTTGATCGCGCTGTTGGTAACTGAAATCTGCGACAGACCCGCATCCTGAATTTTCTTACGCAGCACACCTGCGCCCATCGCACTGGAACCCATACCGGCGTCACAGGCAACGATGATTTTACGTACGTGGCTCAGGTCGTTAGTCACATCGCCAGCAGACAGCGGAGACGCGCCTTTAGACTCAGCTTTCATTTCCTGAACGCGACGTGCTGCAGCTTCAATATCATCTTCTTCTTTTACTTTGCTGGTTTTCAGCAAAATAGCAGAGACAACGAAGGACACTGCCATCGCCGCACACACACCCGCGATGTTAGCGAAGTAAGCACCTTTTGGCGTCATTGCCAGTACCGCGAGGATAGAACCCGGAGATGCCGGAGAAACCAGACCACCGCCCAGAATAGTCAGCGTGAACACGCCAGTCATACCGCCGAGGATAACGGCCAGAATCAGACGCGGATTCATCAACACATACGGGAAGTAAATTTCGTGGATACCACCCAGGAAGTGGATGATTGCCGCACCGCCCGCAGACTGTTTAGCGCTACCACGACCAAAGAACATGTACGCCAGCAGCACGCCCATACCTGGACCTGGGTTAGCTTCAATCAGGAAGAATATGGATTTACCCAGTTCATGGGACTGCTGAATACCCAGCGGCGAGAAGATACCGTGGTTAATGGCGTTGTTGAGGAACAGGATTTTCGCTGGCTCAACAAAGATGGACGCCAGCGGCAGCATGTCATGGACAACCATGAAGTTAACGCCCGCAGCCAGCATTTTGGACAGGGCTTCAACCAGCGGACCAATCCCCATGAATGCCAGAATAGCGAGGATCATCCCCATGATACCGGCAGAGAAGTTGTTCACCAGCATCTCAAAACCGGATTTGATTTTACCGTCTACCCAGCGGTCGAAATGCTTAATGCACCAGCCACCCAGCGGACCTGCAATCATAGAACCGAGGAACATCGGCATATCTGCGCCGACGATAACGCCCATGGTGGTGATGGCACCGACTACGCCGCCACGTTCGCCGCCTACCAGCTTACCACCGGTATAACCGATCAGCAGCGGCAGGAGATAGGTGATCATCGGCCCGACCAGCTTCGCCAGCGTTTCGTTCGGTAACCACCCTGTTGGAATAAATAACGCGGTGATGATACCCCACGCGATAAACGCGCCGATATTCGGCATCACCATGTTGCTGAGGAAACGACCAAAGCTTTGCACTTTGATCTTAATATCGGATGACATAAAAACACCCCTTCTTATGTTTGCTGTCGCGCAGGCTGGAAGCCCGAGGTTTTTTGTTAATGTGGCGGCAGAGGTAGCCGGACCTTGTAGATACTGCGAAATCTGGCACTGAATCGGTTAACTGTCCAGTTGATGGCCTTTTGTGTGATGTTAGTCACATAAATATAGGGGGTAGAGAGGTAATTGACGTGATGTTCATCACAAAATGCTTGTGTAAAAAAGCAACAAGGCGGTGATTTTCGCTAAAAATGGCATTTAAATGTGAGTAATGTCACATTTTTATTTTGACGGTTTGTTGAATCTTTGTGATCTAAATCACAAGATATTTTCTCACGGCGTTCACCTGATGTGATCTACAGCATGTTATGCCTTAGTCATAAAATCGTTATGTAACTAAGCAACTCATCGCTTCTTAAAATTATTCTTCGGTGTGATGGCGAGAATCGCAAACCCGGATTATTGTCAAATAATCAGCCCGACGCGTATCTGGCTGCCAGCCCATAACAACTCTGATAAGCGTGAATTCGAGGCAGCTATGTTTCTAAACTATTTCGCGTTGGGAGTGCTGATCTTCGTCTTTCTGGTGATTTTTTATGGAATCATCGCGATACATGACATCCCTTATCTGATTGCCAAAAAGCGTAATCATCCCCATGCCGATGCTATTCATACGGCGGGCTGGGTGAGCCTGTTTACTCTGCACGTTATCTGGCCGTTCCTGTGGATCTGGGCGACGCTCTACCAGCCAGAGCGCGGCTGGGGCATGCAGTCGCATACTACGCCGCAAGAGAGGGCGCCTGACCCGGACATCGCTGCGCTTTCTGACCGTATCTCCCGGCTGGAACATCAACTCGCCGCCGAGAAAAAACCTGACTACTCCACGTTTCCGGAGATCTAATCATGGATCTGTTGATTGTCTTAACTTACGTGGCGCTGGCGTGGGCGGTCTTTAAAATCTTCCGCATTCCGGTGAATCAGTGGACGCTGGCGACGGCGGCGCTCGGCGGTGTGTTTTTGGTGAGTGGTTTGATTTTATTGATGAATTATAACCATCCCTACACTTTTACGGCGCAAAAGGCGGTGATAGCTATCCCTATCACGCCACAGGTGACGGGGATCGTGACTGAAGTCACCGATAAAAATAATCAGCTTATTCAGAAGGGCGAGGTGCTTTTTAAGCTCGATCCGGTACGTTACCAGGCGCGAGTAGACAGACTTCAGGCTGATCTGATGACGGCGACGCATAACATCAAAACGCTGCGGGCGCAGCTCACTGAGGCGCAGGCTAACACCACTCAGGTTTCAGCGGAGCGCGATCGGCTGTTTAAAAATTATCAACGCTACCTGAAAGGCAGCCAGGCGGCAGTGAATCCGTTCTCGGAACGTGACATCGACGATGCGCGGCAGAATTTTCTCGCGCAGGATGCGTTAGTGAAAGGCTCGGTGGCGGAGCAGGCGCAGATCCAGAGCCAGCTCGACAGCATGGTCAACGGTGAGCAATCGCAGATTGTGAGCTTAAGAGCGCAACTTACTGAAGCAAAATATAACCTTGAGCAGACCGTCATTCGCGCGCCAAGCAATGGCTACGTTACTCAGGTACTGATCCGCCCAGGTACATACGCAGCTGCCTTGCCGCTGCGTCCGGTGATGGTCTTCATCCCCGAGCAAAAACGGCAAATTGTCGCCCAATTTCGGCAAAACTCGCTGTTACGTCTGAAACCCGGCGATGATGCGGAAGTAGTGTTTAACGCGCTACCTGGGCAGGTGTTCCACGGCAAACTGACCAGTATTTTACCTGTCGTGCCAGGCGGTTCGTATCAGGCGCAGGGGGTACTGCAATCATTAACGGTCGTGCCCGGCACGGACGGTGTGCTGGGAACCATTGAACTGGACCCTAACGATGATATCGATGCCTTACCCGACGGCATCTACGCCCAGGTGGCAGTTTACTCCGACCATTTCAGCCATGTTTCGGTGATGCGGAAGGTACTGCTAAGAATGACCAGTTGGATGCATTATCTTTATTTGGATCATTGAGACTTATATCACCTGTGTTTTGCGTGAGCCTGGGCCATACTGATATTTTTCCTCGCACAAAGGACTCGGCATGAAACTCGTCGGTAGCTACACCAGCCCGTTTGTACGCAAACTTTCTATTCTGTTGTTAGAAAAGGGCGTAACTTTCGAATTTATTAATGAACTGCCCTATAACGCGGACAATGGCGTGGCGCAATTTAACCCGTTAGGGAAAGTGCCGGTGCTGGTGACCGAAGATGGCGAATGCTGGTTTGATTCGCCGATCATCGCTGAATATATTGAATTAATGAATGTCGCTCCGGCGATGTTGCCACGCGACCCTTTGGAGTCGTTGCGAGTGCGCAAAATTGAGGCGCTGGCCGACGGCATTATGGATGCCGGGCTGGTGTCGGTGCGTGAACAGGCGCGTCCGGCGGCGCAGCAGTCTGAAGATGAATTGTTACGCCAGCGGGAGAAAATCAACCGCAGCCTGGATGTGCTGGAAGGATATCTGGTCGATGGCACGCTCAAAACCGATACGGTCAATCTGGCGACTATCGCCATTGCCTGCGCCGTTGGATATCTCAATTTCCGCCGCGTTGCGCCAGGCTGGTGTGTCGACCGCCCACACTTAGTCAAACTGGTCGAGAATCTCTTTAGCCGCGAAAGCTTCGCTCGCACCGAACCGCCAAAGGCTTGATGCGCGATATGTCCTCCTGACGCTTCTCACGTTACAATCCGTGGTTATGTTAAACGCCCTTCTCCGTGCGAGAGGGCCTTGATGAGCCTGGTTTCCTATGACAACCGAAACGCGTTCCCTCTATAGTCAGCTTCCAGCTATCGATCGCTTATTGCGTGATAGTTCTTTCCTTTCTTTGCGTGATACTTATGGCCATACCCGTGTCGTGGAGCTGCTGCGTCAGATGCTCGACGAAGCGCGGGAAATGATTCGTGACAGCCAGTCGCTGCCTGCATGGTGTGAAAACTGGGCGCAAGAGGTTGATGCTCGTCTGGCGAAAGAGGCGCAGAGCGCGCTGCGTCCGGTGATCAACCTGACGGGAACCGTGCTGCATACCAACCTTGGGCGAGCTTTACAGGCGGAAGCCGCGGTGGAAGCCGTTGCGCAGGCTATGCGTTCGCCAGTGACCCTCGAGTACGATCTGGACGACGCCGGACGCGGACATCGCGATCGTGCGCTGGCGCAGTTGTTATGTCGCATCACCGGCGCAGAAGATGCCTGTATCGTCAATAACAATGCGGCGGCGGTGCTGCTGATGTTGGCAGCAACTGCCAGTGGTAAAGAAGTGGTGGTTTCTCGCGGCGAACTGGTGGAGATTGGCGGCGCGTTTCGTATTCCTGATGTCATGCGCCAGGCGGGCTGCACCCTACACGAAGTAGGGACCACCAACCGCACGCACGCGAATGATTATCGTCAGGCAGTGAATGAAAATACCGCGCTGCTAATGAAGGTGCATACCAGTAATTACAGCATTCAAGGCTTCACCAAAGCGATAGACGAAGCGGAACTGGTGGCGCTCGGCAAAGAACTGGATGTTCCCGTGGTGACTGATTTAGGCAGTGGTTCGCTGGTGGATCTCAGTCAGTATGGTTTGCCAAAAGAGCCGATGCCGCAGGAGTTGATTGCGGCGGGCGTCAGCCTGGTGAGCTTCTCCGGCGACAAGCTGTTAGGCGGGCCGCAGGCAGGGATTATCGTTGGTAAAAAAGAGATGATCGCCCGCCTGCAAAGCCATCCACTGAAGCGTGCATTACGTGCAGATAAAATGACTCTCGCGGCGCTGGAAGCCACGTTGCGTCTTTATTTACACCCTGAAGCATTGAGTGAAAAATTACCGACCCTGCGTCTGCTTACTCGCAGCGCAGAGGTCATTCAAATCCAGGCGCAACGGTTACAGGCACCCCTTGCCGCTCACTATGGCGCGGAGTTTGCGGTACAGGTTATGCCATGCCTTTCGCAGATTGGCAGTGGTTCGCTGCCGGTGGATCGTCTGCCGAGCGCGGCGTTGACGTTTACGCCTCATGACGGACGCGGTAGTCACCTTGAGTCATTAGCCGCCCGCTGGCGTGAATTGCCAGTGCCGGTGATTGGTCGTATTTATGACGGACGATTGTGGCTGGATTTACGCTGCCTTGAAGATGAGCAACGGTTTTTGGAGATGTTGTTGAAATGATTATTGCGACTGCCGGACACGTTGACCACGGCAAAACAACCTTATTGCAGGCGATTACGGGCGTAAATGCCGACCGTCTGCCGGAAGAAAAGAAACGTGGGATGACCATCGATCTCGGTTATGCCTACTGGCCGCAGCCAGATGGACGCGTGCCTGGTTTTATCGACGTTCCCGGTCATGAAAAGTTTCTTTCCAACATGCTGGCGGGCGTTGGTGGTATCGATCACGCACTGCTGGTGGTGGCGTGCGATGACGGCGTGATGGCACAGACCCGTGAACATCTGGCGATTTTGCAGCTGACCGGTAACCCGATGCTGACAGTGGCACTGACCAAAGCCGATCGCGTGGACGAAGCGCGTGTTGATGAGGTTGAACGCCAGGTAAAGGAGGTGCTGCGGGAATACGGTTTTGCTGAGGCAAAATTGTTTATCACCGCAGCGACCGAAGGACGGGGAATTGATGCCCTGCGTGAACATCTGCTTCAGTTGCCGGAACGCGAACACGCCAGCCAACATAGTTTCCGACTCGCTATCGACCGCGCATTTACCGTAAAAGGTGCCGGGCTGGTGGTCACCGGTACGGCGTTAAGCGGGGAAGTGAAGGTAGGCGATTCACTATGGCTGACTGGTGTAAATAAACCGATGCGCGTGCGTGCGCTGCATGCGCAAAACCAGCCGACTGAAACCGCCCATGCCGGGCAGCGTATCGCGCTTAACATCGCGGGTGATGCGGAAAAAGAACAGATTAACCGTGGCGACTGGCTGCTTGCCGATGTGCCGCCAGAGCCGTTCACACGAGTGATTGTCGAGTTACAAACCCATACGCCGCTGACCCAGTGGCAGCCGCTGCATATTCACCACGCCGCCAGCCACGTTACGGGACGCGTTTCGCTGCTGGAAGATAACCTTGCCGAGCTGGTGTTCGACACGCCGCTGTGGCTGGCGGATAACGATCGCCTGGTGCTGCGCGATATCTCTGCCCGTAACACGTTGGCGGGGGCGCGGGTGGTGATGCTTAACCCGCCGCGTCGCGGTAAACGTAAGCCGGAATATCTGCAATGGCTGGCGTCACTGGCACGCACACAAAGCGATGCCGACGCACTGACCGTTCATCTGGAGCGCGGTGCGGTTAACCTTGCCGATTTCGCCTGGGCGCGTCAGCTCAATGGTGAAGGGATGCGCGAACTGCTGCAACAGCCGGGCTATATTCAGGCGGGTTACAGTTTGTTGAACGCTCCAGTTGCCGCCCGCTGGCAACGTAAAATTCTCGACACATTAGCAACTTATCATGAGCAACATCGCGATGAACCTGGTCCAGGACGCGAGCGTCTGCGGCGCATGGCGTTGCCGATGGAAGATGAAGCACTGGTGCTGTTGCTGATTGAAAAGATGCGCGAAAGCGGCGACATTCACAGCCATCATGGTTGGCTGCATCTGCCGGACCACAAAGCAGGATTTAGCGAAGAGCAGCAAGCAATCTGGCAAAAAGTGGAACCGCTGTTTGGCAACGAGCCGTGGTGGGTGCGTGATCTGGCAAAAGAGACGGGAACTGACGAACAGGCAATGCGCCTGACACTACGCCAGGCGGCGCAGCAGGGGATAATTACGGCGATCGTTAAAGATCGTTATTACCGTAACGATCGGATTGTCGAGTTTGCCAACATGATCCGCGATCTCGATCATGAGTGTGGCTCGACCTGTGCGGCAGATTTCCGCGATCGCTTAGGTGTTGGTCGAAAACTGGCAATTCAAATTCTGGAATATTTTGACCGCATTGGTTTTACGCGTCGTCGGGGAAATGATCATTTATTGCGTGACGCATTATTATTTCCGCATAAATAAGATAATGATTAATTCATATTAAATGCGAATTACTTTAAAAGTCTTATAAATTTTGAAAAAGCGCATTAGAACATGAGTCTAATGTGCTTTTTTTAATATACGATTCTAAAAATAATAATATCGATCAACTTTTTAAATATAAATCCTCTGTAAGCTGCCCGCCCTTTTACCCTCGTTCTGGAGTGTGTTATGGCAGCTTCCACATTTTTTATTCCTTCTGTTAATGTCATTGGCGAAGATTCTTTAAAAGATGCGCTGAATATGATGGAGGAATATGGTTTTCGCCGTATATTAATTGTTACTGACAGAATGCTAGCGAAATTAGGTATGGCGGGAGAGGTACAAAAAGCCTTATATGACCGCAATATTTTTAGCATTATTTATGAGGGTACCCAACCTAATCCGACCACGAAGAATGTCGCAGAAGGTTTGAAAATGTTGAAGGAAAATAACTGCGACAGCGTGATCTCCTTAGGCGGCGGTTCTCCGCACGACTGCGCAAAAGGTATTGCACTGGTAGCCGCTAACGGTGGTGATATCCGTGATTATGAAGGCGTAGACCGCTCTGCAAAACCACAGTTGCCGATGATTGCCATTAATACCACGGCGGGTACAGCGTCTGAAATGACCCGTTTTTGCATCATCACCGACGAAGTGCGACATATCAAAATGGCGATTGTGGATAAGCACGTTACCCCGCTGCTTTCGGTTAATGATTCCTCGCTAATGATCGGTATGCCTAAGTCTCTGACCGCAGCTACCGGGATGGATGCTCTCACTCATGCCATCGAAGCGTATGTGTCTATTGTGGCAACGCCAATTACGGATGCCTGCGCGCTGAAAGCAATGACCATGATTGCAGAAAATCTACCGTTAGCCGTCGAAGATGGCAGCAACGCTAAAGCGCGTGAAGCAATGGCTTATGCCCAGTTCCTCGCAGGTATGGCATTCAATAACGCTTCTCTGGGCTATGTTCATGCGATGGCGCATCAGTTAGGTGGCTTTTACGATCTGCCGCACGGCGTTTGTAATGCCATTCTGCTGCCGCACGTGCAGTTATATAACAGCAAAGTTGTTGCATCACGTTTGCGTGACTGCGCCGCGGCGATGGGCGTTAACGTCACAGGTAAAAATGATGCTGAAGGGGCAGAAGCCTGTATTAACGCGATTCGCGACCTGGCGAAGAAAGTGGATATCCCGGCAGGTCTGCGTGACCTGAACGTTAAAGAAGAAGATTTCCCGGAGCTGGCAAGCAATGCCCTGAAAGACGCTTGTGGCTTTACTAACCCGATTCAGGCAACTGAAGAAGAAATTGTGGCGATTTATCGCGCTGCAATGTAATCCCCATTCTCCTGCGGCTGGCGTGTTGTCAGTCGCTATCTCAAAATTTGCGATTTTTGAGATAGTTTCTTTAGTCTGCTATACACTATCTCAATATTGCGCTTTTTTGAGATAAGCAAATGGCTATCAAATCACCTCCCAGACTGATTCCTTTATCACACTTATCGGGTGAGGAACTCCAGGCCCACTTACGCTTTAACCGGGTTACCGATGAAAAAGGACGTTATCTGCCTTTTGATGAGTTGCAGTACCGCATCAAAAAAGGGGAAAACATTGAAGTGGCGTGGACGCTTACCCGGCTGGCGCGCAACGCGGCGATCCAGCGAATCAATTATTGCAATGAAGCGGGTGAGCAGGCCGGATTCAACATTACGCCAGTGATTGCAGAAGCGTGCGAGCTTGTCGACAAACATGCCACCGCGCTGGCGCTGAAAGATCAGACTGAACGGTTACGCGGGGCGGGCGCCGAGTTAAGCCAGTTACGCCTGGAAGAGCCGATCACCAGTTCCCAACTGGAAGGTGCGAATACCACGACGCTGGTGGCGAGAAAAATGCTGGAAACAGGGCGGGCGCCGCGCACTGAAGACGAGCATATGATTGCGGGAAATGCCCGGCTGATGGCGGAAATTCCGCAATTACTGACAGAACAGCTTACACCTGCGCTTATACGTCAGTTACATGCTATTGGTATGGGAGGAATAAATGACGCGAAATATCGTCCGGGTGAATTTCGTGAAACAGATGATGTCGTGATCGCCGATTATGACGGCAATATTGTGCATCAACCGCCCGCAGCGGCATTGTTGCCGGAACGACTGGAAAAAGTTTGCCAGTGGTTAAACAGCCATGAAGGGTATATTCACCCGCTGGTCCGCGCCTGCATTCTGCATTTTATGCTGGCCCATGAGCATCCGTTTCGCGATGGCAACGGGCGCACCAGTCGGGCGCTGTTTTACTGGTATATGCTGAAATCGGGCTACGATGTCTTTAAATATATTTCCATCAGCCGTTTGCTTCATGTTGCACCAGTCAAATATGCCGCCAGCTACCAGTACACTGAATCAGATGGTATGGATCTGACTTATTTCCTTGAATATCAGGCGGGTGTCATTAAACGTGCTGTGCAAAACTGGCAGCAGCATATTGATGAAATTATGCAACGAAGCGCAAAACTTGACCGCCTATTGTTCAGTTCTGGTGTGCTTAGGCGACTGAATCCGCGTCAGGTGACGCTTCTGAATGTGATGCTCGCCAATCCGGGGAAAGAGTACACAGTTTCTGAAACCAGCGCGAGTCTGGGCGTCTCTGATAATACAGCGCGAACTGATTTACGGACGATTGTTAAAGAAGGATTTGCGCAAGAGAAGAAAATTAATGACCAGCAAGTAGTATACGTCGCACATTACCCGCTGTAGTCCTTGCCAGTAAATTCGTGATAGCCGTCGTAAAGCTGTTACCGACTGGCGAAGATTTCGCCAGTCACGTCTACCCTTGTTATACCTCACACCGCAAGGAGACGATCATGACCAACAATCCCCCTTCAGCACAGATTAAGCCCGGCGAGTATGGTTTTCCCCTCAAGTTAAAAACCCGCTATGACAACTTTATTGGCGGCGAGTGGGTCGCGCCCGCCGATGGCGAGTATTACCAGAACCTGACGCCGGTAACCGGGCAGTTGTTGTGCGAAGTGGCGTCTTCGGGCAAACGAGATATCGATCTGGCGCTGGATGCTGCGCATAAAGTGAAAGATAAATGGGCGCATACCTCGGTGCAGGATCGCGCAGCGATTCTGTTCAAGATTGCCGATCGGATGGAGCAGAACCTCGAGCTGTTAGCGACGGCTGAAACCTGGGATAACGGCAAACCCATTCGCGAAACCAGTGCTGCCGATGTGCCGCTGGCGATTGACCATTTCCGCTATTTCGCCTCGTGTATTCGGGCGCAGGAAGGCGGGATCAGTGAAGTTGATAGCGAAACCGTGGCTTATCACTTCCACGAACCGTTAGGTGTGGTGGGGCAGATTATCCCGTGGAACTTCCCGCTGCTGATGGCGAGCTGGAAAATGGCTCCCGCGCTGGCGGCGGGCAACTGCGTGGTGCTGAAACCCGCACGACTTACCCCGCTTTCTGTACTGCTGCTAATGGAAATCGTCGGTGATTTACTGCCGCCGGGCGTGGTGAACGTGGTCAACGGTGCGGGCGGCGAAATTGGCGAATATCTGGCGACCTCGAAACGCATCGCCAAAGTGGCGTTTACTGGCTCAACGGAAGTGGGTCAGCAGATTATGCAGTACGCCACGCAAAACATTATTCCAGTAACCCTGGAGCTGGGCGGCAAATCGCCAAATATCTTCTTTGCTGACGTGATGGATGAAGAAGATGCCTTTTTCGATAAGGCGCTGGAAGGCTTTGCATTGTTTGCTTTTAACCAGGGCGAAGTCTGTACCTGCCCAAGCCGTGCTTTAGTGCAGGAGTCTATCTACGAACGCTTCATGGAACGCGCCATCCGCCGTGTTGAAAGTATTCGTAGCGGTAACCCGCTCGACAGCGTGACGCAAATGGGCGCGCAGGTATCTCACGGGCAACTGGAAACCATCCTCAATTACATTGATATCGGTAAAAAAGAGGGCGCAGATGTGCTTACCGGCGGGCGGCGCAAGTTGCTGGAAGGCGAGCTGAAAGATGGTTACTACCTTGAACCGACTATCCTGTTTGGTCAGAACAATATGCGTGTTTTCCAGGAAGAAATATTTGGCCCGGTGCTGGCGGTAACCACCTTTAAAACGATGGACGAGGCGCTGGAGCTGGCGAACGACACACAATATGGCTTGGGTGCAGGCGTCTGGAGTCGTAACGGCAATCTGGCCTATAAGATGGGGCGCGGCATTCAGGCCGGACGCGTGTGGACCAACTGTTATCACGCTTACCCGGCACACGCAGCGTTTGGCGGCTACAAACAGTCGGGCATCGGACGCGAAACCCATAAGATGATGCTGGAGCATTATCAGCAAACCAAGTGTCTGCTG
The DNA here is from genome assembly GCF_004212325.1 of Escherichia sp. E13S3. Taxonomy (NCBI): domain Bacteria; kingdom Pseudomonadati; phylum Pseudomonadota; class Gammaproteobacteria; order Enterobacterales; family Enterobacteriaceae; genus Escherichia; species Escherichia sp. E13S3. Next base: position 95,670 of record NZ_RHJR01000009.1, on the reverse strand, counting down.
GTGAGCTACTCGGATAAACCGTTGGGGCTGTTCTGATGTGAAAAGCGGGTCGCATCGGGTATTCATTGCCTGATGCGACGCTTACGCGTCTTATCATGCCTACGGGGACCTGACCGTAGGCCGGATAAGGCGTACACGCCGCATCCGGCATAAACAAAGCGCACGTTGTTACAATTTACGTTTTAAACCTACGTGCGCAATAACCCAGACTACGCCAACAGAAGTGCGTTTCTGGGGCGTGTTTTGCCAGGAGTTTAATCTCGCGTTTCGATGGTGAGCGGGCGAACCAGGCCGTAAATCACCATTGGTGTTCCGAGACCAATCAATAATAAACGGTAGATAATTGAAGGTTTAATACACTTAATCTGTACTGTGGATGTTTTACTGGAGTTATTCATTAGCTTGGCCAATAGTTCCATTATTTCAATATGATAAACCTCGTCCTGTTGAAAAACCAGACAGCACATTTCAGAAAGTATATAAAAAATAATATGTCGTTATATAAATAAGAAAATTGCACTGCATCATGGCATTTCATAATATGCGTTAATTGTTCTTTTTTATATTCTCTGAGGAAAATATGTTCCTGGATTATTTTGCACTGGGAGTGCTTATTTTTGTATTTCTGGTGATCTTCTATGGGATCATTATTTTACATGATATTCCCTACCTTATTGCCAAAAAACGTAATCATCCTCATGCCGACGCCATTCATGTTGCTGGTTGGGTGAGTCTTTTTACGCTGCATGTTATCTGGCCCTTTTTGTGGATTTGGGCCACGCTTTACCGCCCGGAGCGGGGATGGGGAATGCAAAACCATGATTCATCCGTTGTGCAACTGCAACAGCGTATTGCCGGGCTGGAGAAACAGCTCGCCGACATGAAAGCTCCTTCTACCGAGTAATATTTATGGATTTACTGATTATTTTGACCTATGTGGCTTTCGCATGGGCAATGTTTAAGATTTTTAAAATCCCCGTGAATAAATGGACCATCCCTACAGCGGCACTGGGCGGCATATTTATTGTCAGCGGCTTAATTCTATTAATGAACTATAACCATCCATACACCTTTAAAGCGCAAAAAGCGGTTATTTCCATTCCTGTTGTCCCGCAGGTGACAGGCGTGGTGATTGAAGTGACGGATAAGAAAAATACGCTGATTAAAAAAGGCGAAGTGCTATTTCGACTGGATCCGACGCGTTATCAGGCACGGGTAGATCGGCTGATGGCGGATATCGTTACCGCAGAACATAAGCAGCGGGCATTGGGGGCAGAGTTAGATGAGATGGCGGCGAATACCCAGCAGGCAAAGGCCACACGGGATAAATTTGCTAAAGAGTACCAGCGTTACGCACGCGGCAGCCAGGCGAAAGTAAATCCGTTTTCAGAACGGGATATCGATGTGGCGCGGCAAAATTATCTGGCGCAGGAAGCCTCAGTGAAGTCATCGGCGGCGGAACAAAAGCAGATCCAGAGCCAACTGGATAGCCTGGTGTTGGGTGAACATTCACAAATCGCCAGCCTGAAAGCGCAGCTTGCGGAAGCAAAATATAACCTTGAGCAGACGGTAGTGCGTGCGCCGAGCGACGGTTACGTAACTCAGGTACTGATTCGTCCAGGAACGTATGCCGCGTCGCTGCCGCTGCGTCCGGTCATGGTGTTTATACCCGATCAGAAACGACAAATTGTGGCGCAGTTCCGCCAGAACTCCTTGCTGCGCCTGGCCCCCGGCGATGATGCGGAAGTGGTGTTTAATGCCCTGCCAGGTAAGGTATTCAGCGGTAAACTGGCAGCCATCAGTCCAGCTGTTCCCGGCGGGGCTTATCAGTCGACCGGCACCTTACAGTCGTTAAACACAGCGCCGGGTTCAGATGGCGTTATCGCGACTATTGAGCTGGATGAGCATACTGATTTGAGCGCTTTACCAGACGGTATTTACGCCCAGGTGGCGGTCTACTCTGATCATTTCAGCCATGTTTCGGTTATGCGCAAAGTGCTGTTACGCATGACCAGCTGGGTGCATTACCTTTATCTCGACCATTAATCTTTGTTTTCCGCCGCTTGTTCAGGTCGCAGTTGCTGCGACTGAGCAAGCTGGTGGCGAATTTCACGCAGCATCTCGTCCAACACATACTGGACCCGCCAGGGCTGGTATTCCCGTTTCCGGAAGATAGCCACCAGATCCAGCCACCATTCATACGGTTGCTGGAAACAGGGGATCAGCGTGCCGTCTTGCAGGTCGCTCTGCACACTTTTGTCTGGCGCAAACACAATCCCCAGGTGATTTCGCGCCAGCTCCAGCGCCGACTGAGTATTGTCACAGACGTAATTTCCCTTAACACGATAATCACGTACTTCTTTACTTCCGGCGACGTTGAAGCGCCAGATATTCGCGTCATCGATCATCATCGAGTCGATCAAAATACAGGAGTGATGTTCAAGTTCGTCTGGTCGGCTAATGGGGTGTTTCTCAAGATAAGTTTGGCTGGCATAGGCGGTTACTGCATATTGCGTAATAAAACTGGCAACCAGCGATTCATCTTTTGGTGGCGCGTAGCTGATTAAAACATCACAATCATCGGGAAATTCGACACCTTCATAAAAGGCGTTGCGCTCAAGATTGCAGGTTTTTAGCGATAAGGTGATTTCACCGATATCTTTAATTTTGTCGATAACGTGTTTGGATAAATAGGTAATAATGCCAGTTGGTGCGTAGATGGTAACCCGACCACGTTTCTCATGCTTATAATCTGCAATAAAATTATTAAGCTGCTCGTTTCTGTCGAGCATATCATTAATGTACGGTAATAGCGCGGTGCCAAAAGGCGTCAGCATCAGTTGCCGTGTGGTTCTGTCAAAGACTTTTAAGCCCACTTTTGATTCAAAATCAGCAAGATATTTACTGACATTGGCCTGCGCGATGCCAAGCACGGTAGCCGCATGGCTGATATTTTCACTGGCAGCGATTACCGAGATAATTTTTAACTCCCGGTACTTGAGTTGTAATTTTGTCATCGCAACAGTCCAATTTATATATAATTTTATATATTACTATATAAATATGAATCTTGCACCGGAGAAATTGTAAGCATTACTATGCCGACTCTTTTTTATCTTAATTTAAAATGGAATGTCGGACATGTTAATTAACCGCAATATTGTGGCGTTATTTTTTATGCCTTTTATGGCAAGTGCAACTGCCGCAGAATTATCCGTTGGTGCTGGCGCAGTTTATAATGAATCGCCTTATCGCGGTTATAATGAAAATACCAAAGCAATTCCGCTGATCAGTTATGAGGGCGATTCTTTTTATGTCCGCCAGACCACGTTAGGTTTTATTCTGTCGCAAAGTGAAAAAAATGAACTTAGCCTGACCGCATCCTGGATGCCGCTGGAATTTGATCCTGCCGATAATGACGACCATGCTATGCAACAACTCGATAAGCGTGACAGTACGGCAATGGCGGGAGTTGCCTGGTATCACCATGAGCGTTGGGGGACCGTGAAAGCTTCTGCGGCGGCTGATGTTCTGGATAACAGTAACGGTTGGGTAGGTGAGTTATCGTTATTCCACAAAATGCAGATAGGTCGCCTGTCGCTGACACCTGCTCTTGGCGTTCTCTATTATGACGAGAATTTCAGTGACTATTACTATGGCATTTCAGAGAGCGAGTCTCGTCGCAGCGGTCTGGCGAGTTATACCGCGCAAGATGCCTGGGTGCCATATGTCAGCCTGACGGCAAAATACCCCATCGGAGAACACGTCGTATTAATGGCGAGTGCCGGATACAGCGAGCTGCCGGAAGAGATTACCGACAGCCCGATGATTGATCGTAATGAGAGTTTTACCTTTGTCACCGGCGTGAGCTGGCGTTTTTAATTGACCCGGGAGATGTTGGATAAATTGCGTCAGCGAAATCTATATTAATCAATTGTCATCGCGGTGTCGGAGGGGGATCCGGCACCGCAGTGGATTATGCCATGTAAAAGACGTCTTTCAGCTCGCTACTGACCGGGCTGTTATCCGGATTAGCGGGCATCACGTCCTGCATATGCTTCCACCAACGTTGGCAGACTTCAGTGCTGGCAACCGCATTCCACCGTTCTTCAGATTCAATCTCTACCGTGGCAAACAGCAAATTACGCGTGCTGTCGAGATAGATGGCGTAGTTATGCGCGCCGTGGGATTTCAATACAGCTTCCAGTTCCGGCCAGATCGGGTTATGCCGACGCTGATACTCTTCGTGAGCGTCCGGGTTGACTTGCATAACAAAGGCTTTGCGGATCATAACGCCTCCAGATAAAGCTCACGCACTTCGTCGCGGCTGGCGGTACGTGGGTTACATGGTGCGCATGGGTCGGCCAGGGCTTTATCTAACCAGCCTTCGATATCCTTTTTGCTGATGCCAAGTTGACTAAATCCCGCAGGTATACCCACGCGATGGCTCAAGACTCGAATGGCATTAATTGCTTCCAGACTTGCCGCTTCATCACTCATCCCGCGCGTATCGACCCCCATCGCCTGGGCGATACGGGCAAAGCGTGCGATGGCATTCGGGCGGTTAAAGTTTTCGATTACTGGCAACAAGATGGCATTACACACCCCGTGTGGCAGGTTGTGGGTAGCACCGGGCTGATGCGCCAGTGCGTGAACCAGCCCCAGTCCCGCGCTGTTAAAAGCCATTCCCGCCAGATATTGCCCGAAAGCCATCTGTTCGCGAGCTTCCAGATTATGACCATCTTCTACCGCCTTCGGCAGCCACAGAGAAATCAGGCGGATAGCTTCCAGCGCGTTGGCATCAGTTAGCGGATGGGCGCCAACGGAAACATAGGCTTCTATGGCATGGGTTAGTGCGTCCATACCGGTGGCAGCGGTAACGGAGGCCGGGATCTCCAGCATTACACTGGCATCATCCACGGCGATATCAGGAATAATATTCGGATCGATGATGACTTCTTTCACTTGCCGCGCAGTGTCGATGATCACCGCATTGCTGGTCATCTCAGCAGCGGTTCCGGCAGTAGTATTGATCGCCACCAGCGGCACGCCTGGGTTTCTTACTTTGCCAATGCCAGAGTAAGCAGTAGAAGGGCCTGGATTAGCGGTAAGGATTTTTACGGCTTTTGCGGTATCAATCGGGCTACCGCCACCGAAAGCAATAATGTAATCACATGCGGCGTCCTGAAATGCAGCGTAGCCTTTTTGCACCAGTTCTTCGGTGGGGTTTGGAAAGACCTTATCAAATAGGTGGTAAGACATTTCGTGTTGATCCAGCGCGGTGAACAGACTGTTCAGCAATCCCAACTTAACCAGTTGCCCATCGGTAACGATCAGTGCTTTTCCCCACTGCTTATTCGCAACCAGGTTTACCATATCGCCAATTGCCCCAGCGCCATGCAGGCTGATTTTCGGTAATGCCAACATAAAACTCATGATTATTCTCCTTAAGAGCAAATCCTTCTGTTCGGCGGCATAACCCGCGCCGCCAGATGCGAAACGGGGTGTTAAAGCGCCAGTGCGCTTGCCAACGGAGTGACGCCGAAACGCTTGCCGAGGGCTATCAACTCTTCACGGCTGATGGTCTGTTTCATGCCGCCCATCGAATACACTTTCACCAATACTTCCGCCGATTTTTCTGCGGTATCGATCAGGCCAAACGCTTCGTCCAGCGTCGGACCGCAGCCGAAGACGCCGTGGAATGGCCACAAAACCAGTGAATGTTTTTGCATTTCCTGCGCGGTCGCCTGGCCAATTTCGTCCGTGCCGGGCACCATCCACGGCAAAATGCCAACGCCATCCGGGAATACCACCAGGCACTCGGTGCTGCCTTCCCACAGTTGGCGAGTGAAGACCGCCGTGTCGTTTTCCAGTACATAGGTGAGGGCGATCAGGTTGGTGGCATGGCAGTGCATGATCACCCGATCTTTACCGTTGGTGGCTTTAATGCGTTCGCAATGGGAGAGAAAGTGTGCCGGAAGTTCAGAAGTTGGGACGGCTTCGTGGGTTAGCCCCCAGAGAATATGGTAGCCCGCACCGTCGCTGTCGATTTTTACGACGCCTAAATTGGCGGCTGGATCGAGCTGGACGTTACGAAAGAATTTGCCGGAGCCGGTGACGATAAACGGCGTATTTGCCAGTAAAGGCATTGGTTGGCTTAATGGAATATAGCGCGGTTGTGGATGGAAGTTGTCATGATAAGGCGCGATATCGGCGTCATCCAGGCGCAGCGTCAGGTTGCCGCCGTTGCGCTCGTCCCAGCCTTTCAGCCAGGCGTCGGTGGTGGCTTTGATCATTCCCTGGACAAACCAGGACTGGGTAATGTTTTGCATGTTCTGTGTTCCTGTAAATTCGGTGTTGTCGGATGCACGACCTGTAAGCCGGATAAGGCACTCGTGCCGCATCTGGCAATCAATGCCTGATGCGACGCTGTCGCGTCTTATCAGACCTACAACTGTTGCTGACCCGTAAGCCGGATAAGGCACTTGTGCCGCATCCGGCAGTGTTTACCCGCGCTGGCTTAAAATTGCGTTCTCATAATCACGCACGCTTTCCAGCCATTCGCTACCCGCTGGCGTATCGTGACGCTGACAGTACATTTCCCACACCGCCTGCCACGGCAACGATTTCTGCTCTTCCAGCAACGCCAGTCGTGCGGTGTAATCACCCGCCGCTTCCAGCTTGCGCAGTTCGGCTGTCGGTTCTAATAACGCACGCAGCAGGGCTTTTTTCATATTGCGCGTGCCAATGACCCACGCGGCAATGCGGTTGATGGAGGCATCAAAGAAGTCGAGGCCGATATGCACGCGGTCAAACAGGTCATGACGAACAATCTCACTGGCGATCGCCTGGGTTTCATCATCCAGCAGTACCACGTGATCGCTGTCCCAGCGCACCGGACGGCTGACGTGCAGCAGCAACTGCGGCACATACAGCATGGCGGCGGAAATCTTGTCGGAAATGACTTCTGTCGGGTGGAAGTGTCCGGCATCCAGGCACAGCGCAGTCTGGCGGCTGGTGGCATATCCCATGTAAAACTCATTGGAGCCAACCGTGTAGCTCTCCGCGCCAATACCAAACAATTTGCTCTCTACGGCGTCGATATGGTGCGCAGGGTTCAGCTTTTCGCTGATCACTTCATCCAGTGCTGCCAGCAAACGTTGGCGCGGGGCGAGACGGTCAACGGTGATATCTTTCATGCCATCCGGTATCCAGATGTTCATCACCGATGGCGTGCCAAGTTGCTCGCCAAAATAGGCCGAAACGCGACGGCTGGCTTTGCAGTGGTCAATCCAGAACTGGCGAATGCTGTCGTCGGCATGGGAAAGCGTAAAGCCATCGGCACTTAGCGGATGCGAAAAACAGGAGGGGTTAAAATCCAGACCGAGGTGATTGGCTTTCGCCCATTGCACCCAGTTTTTGAAGTGCTCTGGTTTGATTTGGTCGCGCGAGACTGGCGTGTCTGATTCCAGATAGATGGCATGTAAATTAAGCCGTTTTGGGCCAGGAATCAGTCGCATAGCTTGTTCCAGATCGGCACGCAGCTCGCTGGCATTACGCGCTTTCCCCGGATAATTACCTGTGGCCTGAATCCCGCCGGTCAGTGAACCTTCCGGGTTTTCGAAACCGGAAACATCATCGCCCTGCCAGCAGTGCATTGAAACGGGTAAGCGATCAAGTTGGCGCAGCGCCTCCTCGACATCAATCCCTACCGCCGCGAAACGCTGTTTCGCCAGTTCCCAGGCCTGTTCCAGTTGAGTGGTCATGCGCAAAGCTCCTTTGTCTGTCGTGTTGAGTGAATCCGCGCCACATAGTGGGCAATTTCACTGTCAGGATTAGGGGTAAAGGTGGTCAGATTCGCGGTGGCGCTTACTACCTGACGGAAATCATCCACATTGTTGAGTTCATCCAGCGTCATTAACTGGATGCCGATATTGCCGAGCGTCGAGGCTTCAATTGGCCCGGCAATCACTCGAATACCGCAGGCATCGGCGCATAACTGGTTGAGCAGCGCGTTCTGGCTGCCGCCGCCGACAATATGCAGTTGCGAGAAATCTTCACCGCGTAGCTGCGCCAGTTCGTGCAGTACATCGGCATACAGCAGCGCCAGACTGTCGAAAATACAGCGCGCCAGTTCAGCATCACTTTCTGGGATCGGTTGCGCCGTTTCCTGACACGCAGCCTGAATTTCGCTGCACATCGCCTCAGGATTAATAAAGCGATCGTCATTGGGATTGATGATGAAGCGACAGGCCGGAAGTGCCTGTGTCGCGGCGATAAGCGTCGGGAGATCGTTGATTTTCCGCTCCTGAAGCACCCGCTGAAGAAGCCATAAACCCATGATATTTTTCAGCACCCGATAGCGGCCTTCCGCACCACCTTCATTGGTGATGTTGGCTGCCAGCGCCGCATCATTGGTGAATGGCGTCTGGTTTTCGAAGCCCATCAATGACCAGGTTCCGGAGGAGAGATAAGCGGCGCGGGAACCGTTTAACGGCGAGGCGATAACCGCGCTGGCGGTATCATGGCTGGCAACGGCGACCACCGGAATTTCATTACCCTGTGGGCAAATCCAGTGACCAATGACATTACCCGGATGCGTCGGACGACCAAACCAGGCTTTGTTGGCGCCGCTCCACGCCAGCAGGGACTCATCCCAGTCATCGCTATTGATATTGACCAGTTGCGTGGTCGTGGCGTTGGTGTACTCCCAGTTCATCTTGCCGGTCAGACGATAACTAAAGTAATCCGGCATCAGCAGAGCGTGAGCAATGTGCGGGATAAGTTCAGGTTGTTGCTCCGTCAGCGCACGCAGCTGATAGATCGTATTGAAGGGCAAAAACTGGATGCCGCTACGCTGATAAATATCGCGTTTGCCGAGTTGCTGCTGTGCCAATGTCATCAGTCCGTTAGTACGGCTATCACGATAGGCAATCGGTAAACCGACGCGCTGACCGTGTTGATCCAGCAGCACATAGTCCACGCCCCAGGTATCAATACCGATGCTATCGATATGAATCCCTTCTTCACACACCTTGTTTAACCCAAGGCGAATGGCGTTTTCCAGACTATCGACATCCCAGGTGGCATAGCCGCTCTGGTAATACAGCCCATTGGTAAAACGATGGATTTCACGCAGCGTCAGGCTGCGACATTCACGGTGGTAACGCGCCAGCATTACGCGCCCACTGGATGCGCCAAGATCAACGGCAACGCAGTAGCGAAAGGTCATAATGAGATCCTTCTAAGTTTCATTACGCCCAGTCTAAGAAGCGCCCGACTTCGCTACCTTCTCGTTACTGACAGGAAAATACACCACTGGCAACCAGGGAAAGATGAACGTGATGGCGTTCACAATTTTCAGAATTGTGGTGGTGTGATGTTTGCCGCATTTTCTGAAAAATCACGCTTTATCTTGAAAAATCGACATTTTTTACGTGTTTTGCTGTCGAAAGTTTAAGGTAAGAACCAAACCGCTTGATTACTATTCCGCCATGTTGACGGCATCAGGAGGCTTATATGGACGTATTACATTGCGTGGATTTTTTTCCGTCTGGTAACGTGTCTGTGGCAATAGAACCCCGGCTTCCACAGGTGGATTTTCCTGAACATCACCATGATTTCCATGAGATTGTGATTGTCGAACATGGCACGGGTATCCACATTTTCAATGGGCAGCCTTATACCATCTCCGGTGGAACAATCTGTTTCGTGCGCGATCATGATCGGCATTTATATGAACATACGGACAATCTGTATTTGACCAATGTGCTGTATCGCTCCCCGGATAGATTTCAGTTTCTCGCCGGGCTGCATCAGCTTCTACCGCAAGAGCAAGACGGGCAATATCCGTCCCATTGGCGCGTGAGCCACAGCATATTGCAGCAGGTACGGCAGCTGGTTTCGCAACTGGAACAGCAGGACAGAACGAATGATTTACCCTCGAAAGCCAGCGGTGAGATTTTGTTTATGCAATTACTGCTCTTGCTGCGTAAAAACAGTTTGCAGGAGAGCATGGAAAGTCGCGAATCGCGCCTGAACTTGTTGTTGGCCTGGCTGGAAGAGCATTTTGCCGACGAGGTGAATTGGGAAATGATGGCGGATCAATTTTCTCTGTCACTACGCACGTTGCATCGTCAGCTAAAACAGCAAACCGGTTTGACGCCCCAGCGTTACCTTAACCGTTTACGGTTGGTGAAGGCGCGTCATCTTTTACGTCATAGCGAGGAAAGCGTGACCGAAATCTCATATCGCTGCGGATTCAGCGACAGTAACCACTTTTCGACGCTGTTTCGCCGCGAGTTTAACTGGTCACCACGCGATATTCGCCAGCGGCGGGATGGTTTTCTGCAATAACGCGAATCTTCTCAACGTATTTCCACGCCAGTTTATGAATAATCAAACGCGTCTTCTGGCTGAGGTGGCACGGTGGTTCATCAGTTTGTCCTTCGTAAAAAAGATTTTTTTGCCAGCGAACAGCAGGCGGTTGCTGTTGCTGATCGTTATCCGCAGGATGTCTTTGCCGAGCATACACATGATTTTTGTGAACTGGTGATCGTCTGGCGCGGTAACGGTTTGCACGTGCTCAACGATCGTCCTCATCGTATTACCCGCGGCGATCTCTTTTATATCCACGCAGACGATAAACACTCCTACGCTTCCGTTAACGATCTGGTTTTGCAGAACATTATTTATTGCCCGGAGCGGCTGACGCTTAATCTCGACTGGCAGGGGGCGATTCCAGGGTTTAACGCCAGCGCAGGACAACCACACTGGCGTTTAGGTAGTGCGGGCATGGCGCAGGTGCGGCAGGTTATCGGGCAGCTTGAGCACGAGAGCAGTCAGCCCGCGCCGTTTGCCAACGAAATGGCGGAGTTACTGTTCGGGCAGTTGGTGATGCTTTTGAAGCGCCATCGTTACACCAGTGATTCGTTACCGCCAACATCCAGCGAAACGTTGCTGGATAAGCTGATTACCCGGCTGGCGGCCAGCCTGAAAAGTCCTTTTGCGCTGGATAAATTCTGTGATGAGGCGGCGTGTAGTGAACGCGTCTTGCGCCAGCAATTTCGCCAGCAGACCGGGATGACCATCAATCAATATCTGCGGCAGGTCAGAGTGTGCCATGCGCAATATCTTCTCCAGCATAGCCGCCTGTTAATCAGTGATATTTCGACAGAGTGTGGCTTTGAAGATAGCAACTATTTTTCGGTGGTGTTTACCCGTGAAACCGGGATGACGCCCAGCCAGTGGCGTCATCGCAATTCCCGGAAAGATTAACTCGCCATGCCCATACCGACGATGTTGGCGGCAATAATAATCACCACACAACCGAGGCTCAACACGGTAACCGGACGGCGTCCCGCATTGTTCCACTCTTTCAGCACCAGCCCGACAATACCGCCGCACAATACATAGAAACTCATATGCAGCATCCAACTGATGTAGTCATACTGCGCCGGAATGCGGGCGTGTCCCCAGGCATAGAAAAAGAATTGCAGATACCACATCAAACCGCCCAACGCCGAGAGCAATACGTTGTGGATGATCAGCGGTTTCGCCAGCGAGAAGTCGGCTTTTAGCGACAAACTTTTCACTTTTGCCAGACGAATAAAACAGAAACCGAGGTTGATGATCGCACCGCCACCCATGATGACAACATAGCTTGGCAGTGCGACATACAGCGGATCAACGCCCAGCGCGGCAGCCGCTTCATGCATCGGTTTTGCGGCGTTCATCGCAAAAGACATCCCGGCAGAGAAAATGCCGCACATTACTGCCAGCACCAACCCTTTTTTCAGGTTGAACTCTTCGGCTTTAATGCCCATTTTGCGCTCTTTCAACTGCCCGGCGCGAGTCACAATTCCCACGCCAATCAGCGCCACCAGTACGCCGAGTAACGTCATTCGCCCACCGTCGGTGTTAATCAGCACATCGAAATTGCCGTTGATAATTGGCGTCATCAGCGTACCGACGATCAACGTAATGCCAATGGCGATACCAATCCCCATCGACATGCCGAGATAACGCATGGTCAGGCCGTAGTTGATATTACCAATCCCCCACATAGCGCCGAACAGAAAAACAGGCAGCAGGGTAGAGAGGCTGAACGAGCTGTAATATGCCAAGAAATCAGGTAGTAGCATGGCGCTGATGGCCCACGGCAGAATAATCCACGAAACAATCCCACCGACTGACCACATGGTTTCCCATGACCACTTTTTTACTTTTTTGAACGGAGCGTAAAAACAGGCTGCACTGGCCGCGCCGATCAAATGCCAAAATATCCCCATCGTAATCGCGTTACTCATCTTCTTATCCTCATCATTTTTTCGTCGCGTCACATCTCCGACGAGATGAGTGTAAAAATCGTGCTGTCGATTAACCTTTCGCCTGTTGCCGCCGTTGCCGATTTACTGGCAATCACGGCATTAAGTGGGTGATTTGGTTCACATCTCGGACATTTCCCTGCAAAACCATTCCCCTATGAAAAGTACGGCATTGATAATCATTTTCAATATCATTTAATTAACTATAATGAACCAACTGCTTACGCGGCATTAACAATCGGCCGCCCGACAATACTGGAGATGAATATGAGCTATACCCTGCCATCCCTGCCGTATGCTTACGATGCCCTGGAACCGCACTTCGATAAGCAGACCATGGAAATCCACCACACCAAACACCATCAGGCCTACGTCAACAACGCCAATGCGGCGCTGGAAAGCCTGCCAGAATTCGCCAACCTGCCGGTTGAAGAGCTGATCACCAAACTGGACCAGCTGCCAGCAGACAAAAAAACCGTTCTGCGCAACAACGCTGGCGGTCACGCTAACCACAGTCTGTTCTGGAAAGGTCTGAAAAAAGGCACCACCCTGCAGGGCGATCTGAAAGCGGCTATCGAACGTGATTTCGGTTCCGTTGAAAACTTCAAAGCAGAATTTGAAAAAGCGGCAGCTTCCCGCTTTGGTTCCGGCTGGGCATGGCTGGTGCTGAAAGGCGATAAACTGGCGGTGGTTTCTACTGCTAACCAGGACTCCCCGCTGATGGGCGAAGCCATTTCTGGCGCTTCCGGCTTCCCGATTGTGGGCCTGGATGTGTGGGAACACGCTTACTACCTGAAATTCCAGAACCGTCGTCCGGACTACATCAAAGAGTTCTGGAACGTGGTGAACTGGGATGAAGCTGCGGCACGTTTCGCGGCGAAAAAATAATCGCATCTTGTCTGCTGTAATGAGGCGTTGACGCCTCGTGTCAGCATAAAAAACAAACCATCGTGCATAACGGTGGTTTTTTTGTGATCAATTTCAAAAGAAAAACAATGATCCTATAAAATTAAAACGATGTTTCAATTGGTGTGGTGTTGATCACTTTTATTGCCATGATGAATGTCTATCTTCGTTTCCATCAACACTGATGCTCCGTTAAGGAACTTCGCATCAGCCTATAAAAATATGCCAACAGGTGATGGAAATGCAGATAAAACGCACGATAGAGAAAATCCCGGGGGGGATGATGCTCATCCCGCTGTTCCTTGGTGCACTGTGTCATACCTTCTCGCCGGGGGCGGGTAAATATTTTGGATCATTCACCAACGGGATGATTACTGGCACGGTGCCTATTCTGGCGGTGTGGTTTTTCTGCATGGGGGCGTCTATCAAATTAAGCGCGACGGGAACAGTGTTGCGTAAATCCGGTACGCTGGTGGTAACCAAAATTGCCGTTGCGTGGGTGGTTGCAGCCATTGCTTCGCGCATTATTCCTGAGCACGGTGTCGAAGTTGGATTTTTTGCCGGGCTTTCAACGCTGGCGCTGGTGGCGGCAATGGACATGACCAACGGCGGTCTGTATGCCTCTATCATGCAACAGTACGGCACCAAAGAAGAGGCCGGGGCATTTGTGTTGATGTCGTTGGAATCTGGTCCGCTAATGACGATGATTATTCTGGGAACCGCCGGGATTGCTTCGTTTGAACCGCATGTTTTCGTTGGCGCAGTGTTGCCGTTCATGGTGGGCTTCGCGCTGGGGAACCTTGATCCTGAATTGCGCGAGTTTTTCAGCAAAGCAGTGCAGACGCTGATTCCGTTCTTTGCCTTCGCGCTGGGCAATACCATTGATTTAACCGTGATTGCCCAGACAGGTTTGTTGGGGATCCTGTTGGGTGTGGCGGTGATTATTGTGACCGGTATTCCGTTGATTATTGCCGATAAATTGATTGGCGGTGGCGATGGCACTGCCGGAATTGCCGCCTCCAGTTCTGCCGGGGCCGCGGTGGCAACGCCGGTACTGATTGCGGAAATGATCCCGACCTTTAAACCGATGGCGCCTGCGGCAACTTCGTTGGTGGCGACGGCGGTAATTGTGACGTCGATTCTGGTGCCAATTCTTACCTCTGTCTGGTCACGTAAAGCCAAAGCCAGAGCGGCGAAGATCGAAATTCTGGGTACGGTGAAATAATCTCTCTTTTTCCATATCATCGCCGGATGAATTGACGTTCATCCGGCGTTTTACCTTAAATAATAAATACCTCATCGATCGTCCGACATTCGCTTTCTGTTAACTCCCCACCGGCATTGCGCGACACTCCTGTGCAGTAACCAAACTTACGTGATACCACCGTCTTGATGGTAGTGACAAAATCTTCACCGATGGCGTAGATGGACATATAAGTACCAATCTGTTGCTGAATATCTTGTAAAGCTGCCAGGTCGCCGCGTTTGAAGGCTTCGCGGGCTCCGACAAACAGCTCTGGCATAACGTTATTTAAGCCAGAGATTATCCCCGCGCCGCCAGCCAGCAAATTAGGAATGTAATACTCGTCATACCCCGAAAGCACCGCAAAATCAGGACGCACAGCCTGAGTTGCCTGAATCATGCTGCGGGTGTGTGACTGGCAATCGACAGTATCTTTAATTCCGGCAAACTCAGGAAACTCACTCGCCAGTGTGGCGACCAGGTCAGGGGTTAAATCACAACCGGTCCGCGCCGGGAAGTTATATGCGAACCATTTGCCCTGTAATTCGCGACCCAGATGGCGGAAATAGCTTAATAATTGCTTCGCCGTCTGGCCGTAGTAATAAGGCGGGAGGATCATCACCGCATCGTACCCAACGCGATACGCTTCTTGCGCCATAATCAGTACATCATGCGTGCATGTGGACGAGACGTTGGCCACCATTTTTAGCGTGCTCATGGCTCGTGCTTCACGAATAAGCATGAGCCTCTCTTCCAGTGTGAATGAAGCAAACTCACCAATGCTTCCCATTAGCAATATCACATCGATGTTAGCGTCAGTGAGTCGCTGCAGATGCTGCTTCAGTCCGTTAAGGTCTACATTCCCATCTTTATCCATCGGCGTGATGGAAGGACACCAGACGCCAGAAAACTGTAATTTATCAGCCACGCGGTAAACTCCTCATAATGAAATGGCGTTTCAAAAACATCTCATTGATAACATGTCTACAGTTTTGTCATGTGAACCGTGCTCTCATTTTGCGCGCCTGACGTAAAATAAATATGGTCTAATGGGGAAATTTCTCGGTGGAGAGGGAACAGATGCGATATCCAGTTGATGTATACACAGGCAAAATTCGGGATTATCCGGAAAGCCGTCCAAGTGCAATTGCGAAAATGCAGGTCGATGGCGAGTTGATGTTGACAGAACTGGGGCTGGAAGGCGACGAACAGGCAGAGAAAAAGATTCACGGTGGGCCGGACAGGGCGCTGTGTCATTATCCTCGCGAGCATTATCTCTACTGGGCGCGGGAATTTCCGGAACAGGCAGAGTTGTTTGTTGCACCTGCGTTTGGTGAAAACCTCTCAACCGACGGTCTGACGGAAAGTAATGTTTATATTGGCGATATTTTCCGCTGGGGAGAGGCGTTGATTCAGGTCACCCAGCCGCGCTCTCCGTGCTACAAACTCAATTACCACTTTGATATCAGTGATATAGCTCAGTTGATGCAAAACACGGGTAAAGTCGGCTGGCTGTATAGCGTGATTGCGCCGGGGCAGGTATCTGCTGATGCTCCGCTGGAGTTGGTTTCCCGCGTTAGCGATGTGACCGTGCAAGAGGCTGCCGCCATCGCATGGCATATGCCGTTTGATGATGAGCAGTATCACCGTTTGCTTTCCGCAGCCGGGCTATCGAAAAGCTGGACGCGGACGATGCAGAAACGCCGACTTAGCGGCAAGATTGAAGATAATTCACGGCGGTTGTGGGGGAAATAACCCCCGGAGAGTAGGCCTGATAAGACGTGACTAGCGTCGCATCAGGCATTCTGCTCAAATGCCGGGTGCGGCGTAAGCGCTTTATCCGGCCACAAATGTTGCCCTTTGCGCAGTAAAGAGTAGGCCTGATAAGACGCGACCAGCGTCGCATCAGGCATCATGCTCAAACGCTGGATGCGGTGTAAACGCCTTATCCTGCCTACAAATGCGGAGTTTAACTCCGCTTATACAGCGGCAGCCAAATCACCAGACGTAAACCGCCAAGCGGGCTGTCTTCCGCTTTTACCCAACCACGATGCTGCTGGATGGCGGTTTCGACAATCGCCAGCCCCAAACCTGTACCGCCAGATTCACGATCGCGCGCTTCATCTGTACGATAGAACGGGCGGAAAATCTGTTCGCGATCTTCCGGGCTAACGCCAGGACCATCGTCGTCCACCGTAATGGTGATACCGTCTTTATCTACTGCAAAGCCCACTTCAATCTTCGTATGGGAATAACGCAGAGCATTACGAACAATGTTTTCCAGCGCACTTTCCAGGGCGTTCGGGTTGCCGTACAGCGGCCACGGCCCTGGCGGGAAGTTAACCGTAAACGACTTGCCCATCTGTTCCGCTTCGAATGCCGCGTTATCCAGCACTTCGTTCCACAACTGGTTGGCTTTGATTGTCTCGCTCACCAGCGCGTTTTTCTGCTGATTACGTGACATTACCAACAGGTCGTTGATCATGCTGTCCAGACGCTGGGCTTCGGTTTCAATACGCTCCAGTTCCTTACTTTCACCACTACGACGACGCAGTAACGCCGTACCCAGTTGCAGACGCGTCAGCGGCGTGCGCAGCTCGTGAGAGATATCAGAAAGCAGGCGCTGCTGGGAGGTCATCATGCGTTCCAGTGCGGTCACCATCTGGTTAAAACTGGCACCTGCGGCAAGAAATTCTTGTGGCCCCGCTTCCAGTTCCGGGTGTTGGCGTAAGTTCCCCTGGGCAACTTCATCGGCAGCGTTTTTCAGCTTACGTGCCGGTTTTGCCAGACTCCAGGCCAACCACAACAGCAGTGGTGTACTGACCAACATGGTGACAATCAGCAGCAATAGCGGGCGGTCAAACAGTAAGTTTATGAAATCGGATTGAGAACTGCTGGCCGGACGAATCAGATAAAGCTGGTAATTATCTTCGCCATCACGCACGGAGAACGGACCGACCAGTTCCACGCGGCCATACTTTTTCTTCTGCGGATGATCGGCGTTATCGGCCTGACCAATAAAGTTGCGAATGATCTGCATTTCGCTGCGTTCAGCGCCGATCACGCGGCCTTCAGTGGTCACCAGTAATAAACGCTGGCCTGGTGGTGCCCACTTATCAATGGCCCGGAACAGGCGACGCCACCACATTAAATCGTTGGGTGGATCGTTCGCCAGTTCCGCTTCGACATGCTGCTCAATCATCAGCCCCTGACGCTGTTCGCTATCCAGAAGCTCGGTCATCTGGCGTGAATCGAGCTTGGGTAACATCAAAACCAGCATCAACACCAGCGCCAGCGTCAGCCAGAAGATGGCGAAGATGCGCGCGGTTAAGCTGCCTATCATGAAGCGGAAACCATCAGATAGCCGCGACCACGCAATGTTTTAAACCACGGATGACCGTCTTTACGATCCGGCAGCTTACGACGCAGGTTGGAAATATGCATATCGATAGCACGGTCGAAAGGCGTCAGGCGTTTGCCCAGTACTTCCTGGCTTAAATGCTCGCGAGAAACCACCTGACCCAGATGCTGCGCCAGTAGGTAGAGCAGGGTAAATTCAGTACCGGTTAACTCCAGTGTTTGCCCGTCGAAGCTGGCTTCCTGACGGCCTGGATTCAGCACTAAGGCGTCAACTTCCAGCGTCGGCGAACCATTATCGCTGTTCTGCTGTTGCTCGCTCCAGTGCGAACGGCGCAGGATCGCGCGAATACGTGCAACCAGTTCACGATCGTTAAACGGTTTCGGGAGATAGTCATCTGCACCCAGCTCAAGGCCGAGGACGCGATCAAGTTCACTGCCGCGAGCCGTCAACATAATGACTGGCGTCTGGTGTGTCTGGCGAAGTGCTTTCAGCGTATCGATACCATTTTTCTTCGGCATCATCACATCAAGCAAAAGTAAATCAATGCTGTCGTCCAGAAGAGCAAGCGCTTGTTCCCCGTCGTGGGCAACAATCACGTTGAAGCCTTCCATCTCGAGCAGCTCCTTTAACAGGGATGTCAGCTCTCGGTCATCATCAACTAACAGGATTTTATTCATTGTTTAAATACCTCCGAGGCAGAAATTACGTCATCAGACGTCGCTAATCCATGACTTTACGTTGTTTTACACCCCCTGACGCATGTTTGCAGCCTGAATCGTAAACTCTCTATCGTTGAATCGCGACAGAAAGATTTGGGAGCAAATGATGCGCATAGTTACCGCTGCCGTCATGGCCTCAACGCTGGCAGTCAGTTCATTAAGCCACGCTGCTGAAGTCGGTTCAGGCGATAACTGGCATCCGGGAGAAGAACTTACGCAGCGCAGTACGCAGAGCCATATGTTCGACGGCATAAGTTTAACCGAACATCAGCGTCAGCAGATGCGAGATCTTATGCAACAGGCCCGGCACGAACAGCCACCTGTTAATGTTAGCGAACTGGAGACAATGCATCGCCTTGTCACCGCAGAAAATTTTGATGAAAACGCTGTGCGCGCACAGGCAGAAAAAATGGCGAACGAGCAAATAGCTCGTCAGGTTGAGATGGCAAAAGTCCGCAACCAAATGTATCGCCTGTTAACGCCGGAGCAGCAAGCGGTTTTAAACAAGAAACATCAACAACGAATGGAACAGTTGCGCGACGTGACGCAATGGCAAAAAAGTTCATCGTTGAAGCTATTGAGTAGTAGCAACTCACGTTCCCAGTAGTAAACCCTGTTTTCCTTGCCATAGACACCATCCCTGTCTTCCCCCACATGATGTGGGGGTTTTTTTTATCCGCAATTTGCCTGTTACTTGATGCATTGCAGATGATTTGCATCCGTTATACTACCGTCAGTTGATAGCGGGAGTATTTATGAATCAATCTTATGGGCAGCTGGTCAGTCGGGCAGCGATTGCTGCAACGGCGATGGCTTCGCTGTTATTATTGATTAAAATTTTTGCATGGTGGTATACCGGATCAGTGAGTATTCTCGCTGCGCTGGTGGATTCGCTGGTGGATATCGGCGCGTCATTAACTAACTTATTGGTCGTGCGTTACTCACTGCAACCTGCCGACGATAATCACTCTTTTGGTCACGGTAAAGCTGAATCGCTCGCCGCGCTGGCGCAAAGTATGTTTATCTCCGGCTCCGCGCTGTTCCTGTTTTTGACCGGTATTCAGCATTTGGTTTCTCCGACACCGATGAAAGACCCGGGTGTTGGGGTTATCGTGACTATTGTGGCGCTAATTTGTACGATTATTCTTGTCTCGTTTCAGCGTTGGGTCGTTCGCCGGACGCAAAGCCAGGCAGTGCGGGCAGATATGCTACATTATCAGTCTGATGTTATGATGAACGGCGCGATTTTGCTGGCGCTGGGATTGTCCTGGTACGGCTGGCATCGTGCTGATGCCCTGTTTGCTTTGGGAATCGGCATCTATATTTTATATAGCGCGTTACGCATGGGGTATGAGGCGGTCCAGTCATTATTGGATCGCGCGCTGCCCGATGGCGAACGACAGGAAATTATTGATATCGTGACTTCCTGGCCGGGAGTTAGCGGCGCTCACGATCTTCGCACGCGGCAGTCAGGGCCGACCCGCTTTATTCAGATTCATTTGGAAATGGAAGACTCTCTGCCTTTGGTTCAGGCACATATGGTGGCGGATCAGGTAGAGCAGGCTATTTTACGGCGTTTTCCAGGTTCAGATGTGATTATCCATCAAGATCCTTGTTCCGTCGTACCCAGGGAGAGTAAACGGTCTACGCTTTCATAATCCGTACAAAAGAGAGCCAGACCCGCATTTTGTGTATAAAATACCGCCATTTGGCCTGACCTGAATCAATTCAGCAGGAAGTGATTGTTATACTATTTGTACATTCGTTGGATCACTTCGATGTGCAAGAAGACTTCCGGCAACAGATTTCATTTTGCATTCCAAAGTTCAGAGGTAGTCATGATTAAGAAAATCGGTGTGTTGACAAGCGGCGGTGATGCGCCAGGCATGAACGCCGCAATTCGCGGGGTTGTTCGTTCTGCGCTGACAGAAGGTCTGGAAGTAATGGGTATTTATGACGGCTATCTGGGTCTGTATGAAGACCGTATGGTACAGCTAGACCGTTACAGCGTGTCTGACATGATCAACCGTGGTGGTACATTCCTCGGTTCTGCGCGCTTCCCGGAATTCCGCGACGAGAACATCCGCGCCGTGGCTATCGAAAACCTGAAAAAACGTGGTATCGACGCGCTGGTGGTTATCGGCGGTGACGGTTCCTACATGGGGGCAATGCGTCTGACCGAAATGGGCTTCCCGTGCATCGGCCTGCCGGGCACCATCGACAACGACATCAAAGGTACTGACTACACCATTGGTTTCTTCACGGCATTGAGCACCGTTGTTGAAGCTATCGACCGTCTGCGTGACACATCTTCTTCTCACCAACGTATTTCCGTGGTGGAAGTGATGGGCCGCTACTGTGGCGATCTGACTCTGGCTGCGGCTATTGCTGGTGGCTGTGAATTCGTTGTGGTTCCGGAAGTTGAATTCAGCCGTGACGATCTGGTAAACGAAATCAAAGCCGGTATCGCGAAAGGTAAAAAACACGCGATTGTGGCGATCACTGAACATATGTGTGACGTCGACGAGCTGGCACACTTCATCGAAAAAGAAACTGGCCGTGAAACCCGCGCAACTGTGCTGGGCCACATCCAGCGCGGTGGTTCTCCGGTGCCTTACGATCGTATTCTGGCTTCCCGTATGGGCGCTTACGCTATCGATCTGCTGCTGGCAGGTTACGGCGGTCGTTGCGTAGGTATCCAGAACGAACAGCTGGTTCACCACGACATCATCGATGCTATCGAAAACATGAAGCGTCCGTTCAAAGGTGACTGGCTGGACTGCGCGAAAAAACTGTATTAATGATTTCGGAAAAAGGCAGATTTCTTTAGCCCGAAACCGATGACAGAGGCAAAAATGCCTGATGCGCTTCGCTTATCAGGCCTACATGAATTCTGCAATCTATTGAGTTTGCAAGCTTTTGTAGGCCGGATAAGCCGCATCCGGCATGAACAAAGCGCACTTTGTCAGCAATATGAGGCGGATTTCTTCCGCCTTTTTAACTCCCCCATATATACCCGCAAGTTATAGCCAATCTTTTTTTATTCTTTAATGTTTGAATCCCTTTCTGGCACGCTTTGTTCATCACAACACAACATAAGAGAGCCGGGCGATGAACAAGTGGGGCGTAGGGTTAACTTTATTACTGGCAGCGACCAGCGTTATGGCAAAGGATATTCAGCTTCTTAACGTTTCGTATGATCCAACGCGCGAACTGTACGAGCAGTACAACAAAGCCTTCAGCGCCCACTGGAAACAGCAAACCGGCGATAACGTGGTGATTCGCCAGTCGCACGGCGGTTCGGGTAAACAGGCGACGTCGGTAATCAATGGCATAGAAGCTGATGTCGTCACGCTGGCGCTAGCCTATGACGTGGATGCCATTGCTGAACGTGGTCGTATCGATAAAGAGTGGATCAAGCGTCTGCCGGATAACTCCGCACCTTATACTTCTACCATTGTCTTCCTGGTGCGTAAGGGGAATCCGAAGCAGATTCACGACTGGAACGATTTGATTAAGCCCGGTGTTTCGGTGATCACCCCGAACCCGAAAAGTTCTGGTGGTGCACGCTGGAACTACCTGGCAGCCTGGGGATACGCCCTGCATCACAACAACAACGAGCAGGCAAAAGCGCAGGAATTCGTGCAGTCGTTGTATAAAAACGTCGAAGTACTGGATTCCGGCGCGCGCGGTTCAACGAATACCTTTGTTGAGCGCGGCATTGGCGACGTGCTGATTGCCTGGGAAAACGAAGCTCTGCTGGCGGCGAATGAACTGGGGAAAGATAAATTCGAAATCGTCACGCCGAGCGAGTCTATTCTCGCAGAGCCTACGGTGTCAGTTGTCGATAAAGTGGTAGAGAAAAAAGGCACTAAAGAGGTGGCGGAAGCTTACCTGAACTATCTCTACTCGCCAGAAGGCCAGGAGATTGCGGCTAAAAACTACTATCGTCCGCGCGATCCTCAGGTAGCGAAAAAATATGAAAATGCCTTTCCGAAGCTGAAGTTATTCACCATTGATGAAGAGTTCGGTGGCTGGACGAAAGCGCAAAAAGAGCATTTCTCTAACGGCGGAACGTTTGACCAAATCAGCAAACGTTAATTTTGTTGAAGGCAATCAGACCCGGTGGCATCTCGCGACCGGGTTTTTTATTTGTCACGATTTTGCGTTACCCTTGCATCTCTTTGAGGTACAGGGAAAAAAAGATGAAAAAAGCAGGTCTTCTTTTTTTAGCGATGATGGTTATCGCTGTTGCTGCTGCAGGCATTGGTTACTGGAAATTGACCGGTGAAGAGTCGGACACGTTGCGCCAGATTGCCCTTGAGCAATGTTTACCCAACCAGCAGCAAAACCAAAACCCTTCGCCATGTGCGGAAGTCAAACCCAATGCAGGATATGTGGTTTTAAAAGACCTCAACGGTCCTCTGCAATATTTGTTGATGCCAACGTATCGTATTAACGGCACTGAAAGTCCATTGTTAACCGATCCTTCAACGCCTAATTTCTTCTGGTTAGCCTGGCAGGCGCGTGATTTTATGAGCAAAAAATACGGCCAGCCAGTCCCCGATCGCGCGGTATCTCTGGCGATTAACTCCCGTACCGGGCGCACGCAAAACCATTTTCATATCCATATCTCTTGTATTCGTCCTGATGTGCGCGAACAACTGGATAATAATCTGGCGAATATCAGTACCCGTTGGTTACCGCTGCCCGGTGGGCTGCGTGGGCATGAATACCTGGCACGTAGGGTAACTGAAAGCGAGTTGGTGAAACGTAGTCCGTTTATGATGCTGGCAGAAGAAGTACCAGAGGCACGGGAACATATGGGCAGTTACGCGCTGGCGATGGTGCGACAGAGTGATAACTCGTTTGTATTGCTGGCGACGCAGCGCAATCTGCTGACGCTGAATCGTGCTTCAGCCGAGGAACTTCAGGATCATCAGTGTGAGATTTTGCGTTAAAGCGAGGAGTTGTTGAGGAAAGCTAAGTGCCGGATGCGATATCCGGCACCTGTCAGACTTAAGCCTGTTTAGCCGCTTCTGCAGCTTTAACGATCACTGCGAAGGCGTCAGCTTTCAGAGAAGCACCGCCAACCAGCGCGCCGTCGATGTCCGGCTGAGCGAACAGTTCTGCGGCGTTAGACGCGTTTACAGAACCGCCGTACTGGATGATCACTTGTTCAGCGATGTTAGCGTCAACTTTAGCGATGTGGTCACGGATAAATTTGTGAACAGCCTGTGCCTGCGCCGGAGTTGCAGATTTGCCAGTACCGATTGCCCATACTGGTTCGTAAGCGATTACCGCACCTTCGAATGCCGCAGCACCCTGAGTTTTCAGTACCGCGTCGATCTGACGTGCGCAAACTTCTTCAGTTTTGCCCGCTTCGTTTTCAGCTTCGGTTTCACCGATGCACAGAACCGGAGTCAGACCCTGCTCTTTCAGCACCGCGAATTTTTTCGCGATCAGTTCGTCAGACTCTTTGTGGTAAGTACGACGTTCAGAGTGACCGATGATGATGTACTGTGCGCCGATGTCTTTCAGCATAGCAGCAGAGGTTTCACCAGTGAATGCGCCGGACAGGTTCAGGTCCACGTTCTGCGCACCCAGCATGATGTGGCTGCCTTCAGCTTCACGCTTCGCCATATCGATGTACATTTCTGGTGGCGCGATTGCAACGCCACAGCCATCAACGCCTGCCAGCTCTTTACGCAGGTTAGAAACCAGCTCGTGAACCATGTGGCGGCTGCCGTTCAGTTTCCAGTTACCCATCACTAAAGGATGTCGCATTTTAATTCTCCACGCTTATAAGCGAATAAAGGAAGATGGCCGCCCCGCGGGGCAGCAGGTCTGTGAAACAGTATAGAGATTCATCACTGGAAAGGCTTTGCTTTTTGTCATTTATTCAACCCTTCAAGCGATTCAGATAGCGCCAGCTTAATCGGTTCAACAGCGAAGGTCAGTCCCTTTTCGCCGTTGTCCGCGACAACATAGCGCAGTGCGCCTTCTGTCTCTGTGTAATAACGTTTGTTTTTCCCCGCAGTAAGGAGCGACTGTAGCTTTTTCTGGCTTTGTGTTTTGGTCATCAGCGGGGTGAGTGTGCGGATCACCGCCGCCATGTATTCATGAGCTTTTGCTTTGGCGGCTTTTTGCTCTGGTCCCTGGATTGGTAGCCAGGTAATTTGAATGCTTTTGATTTTTAAAGTGCCACGCTCCAGCGCCGTAGAGGCATACAAGTTCTCGTTAATTTTACTGGCGGCGCGAGTCAGATTGGCTTTGTCGGGGCTGCTGTCGATGGCGCGAAACTCGTTCAGTGGCAGGTTGGGGTTCTGGCTGTTAAAGTTTTCTCGAAACTGGCTGATGGAGAGATCGAAGGTAGGGGCGCCAGCAAGCAGATAGGGCGCAGTGGTCGCCGTACCTGGTGTTTGTGCATGCACCGTTGTGCTAACGGCTGATGCAGAACATAAGAGAAAAAACAGCGTAAACCCTGGCTTCATCGACAGTACCTTTTGTTATGACTGGCTCCGATTAAAACGATATCTGTCTCCCTTGTCAAAAGGGTAGAATCCTGGAAAAGACAACCATCAAGGAACTTACATGACCATACAGCAATGGTTATTCTCGTTTAAAGGGCGTATTGGGCGCCGTGATTTCTGGATTTGGATTGGCCTCTGGTTCGTTGGCATGCTGGTGCTTTTCTCACTGGCAGGTAAAAACTTACTCGATATCCAGACCGCCGCGTTTTGCCTGGTGTGCTTACTTTGGCCGACAGCGGCAGTAACGGTCAAACGACTGCACGATCGCGGGCGTTCCGGCGCATGGGCATTTTTAATGATTGTAGCGTGGATGCTGCTGGCGGGTAATTGGGCGATTTTACCGGGCGTCTGGCAATGGACGGTGGGGCGTTTTGTCCCGACGTTGATTCTGGTGATGATGCTTATTGATCTTGGCGCATTTGTCGGTACGCAGGGCGAAAATAAATTTGGCAAAGATACTCTGGATGTGAAGTATAAAGCCGACAATAAATCAAGTAATTAACCTTTAATATATCTCTTCTTGCTATTTTTTTCCGGGATCGTTATTTCCACGCTGGAAATGACAATGCCCGGAAAATCCTCCTCATTTCCTCACCTTAAGCAATATCAAAAAAAATGGTAATCCATAAGATCATTACTTGTTTGTTCTTCTCTTAACGGCGCATTATTCTTAAGTCGTAATCGACAGAGAGGCGAATATACAGAGGTGCCCTATGAAAGATGTCGTAGATAAATGCAGTACTAAAGGATGTGCGATTGATATCGGTACGGTGATTGATAACGACAACTGTACCAGTAAGTTTTCGCGCTTTTTTGCCACCCGCGAAGAAGCAGAGTCCTTTATGACCAAACTGAAAGAGCTTGCCGCCACTGCATCCTCTGCGGATGAAGGGGCCAGTGTGGCCTATAAGATTAAGGATCTGGAGGGGCAAGTTGAGCTTGATGCGGCCTTCACCTTCTCATGCCAGGCCGAGATGATTATTTTTGAGTTATCCCTGCGTTCGTTAGCTTGATGGAGTCGCTTTAGAAGGAGTTAAACATGGCTTATAAACACATTGGCGTGGCAATTTCCGGAAATGAAGAAGATGCCTTACTGGTGAACAAAGCCCTGGATCTCGCCAGACATAATGACGCTCACCTGACATTGATTCATATTGATGATGGCTTAAGCGAGTTGTATCCGGGCATTTACTTCCCTGCAACAGAAGATATTCTTCAACTGTTGAAAGATAATTCGGATAACAAGCTGTATAAACTGACGAAAAATATTCAGTGGCCGAAAACCAAACTGCGTATTGAGCGCGGAGAAATGCCGGAAACACTGCTGGAAATTATGCAACAAGAGCAGTGCGACCTCCTTGTCTGTGGTCATCACCACTCATTTATCAACCGTTTGATGCCGGCATACCGCGGGATGATCAATAAGTTGAATGCGGACCTGCTCATCGTGCCGTTTATCGATAAGTAACCGCTTACCAGTAATGCTCCGCTGTCATATGGCCCGGTCGACGACGTAAATGTTTCGTCATCTGCCGGGTTTCTTTTAGCAGCTGTTGCGTATCGCGCACCATTTGCGGATTACCACACAGCATCACATGACTGGTTTCTTTATCCATTGCCAGGCCAACCGCGTTTTCCAGTTCACCGCTTTCAATTAACGCCGGTATTCGCCCGGTGAGCGAACCCGCGGCTGTTTCCCGACTGACCACCGTCTGAATGCGCAGTTTCCCTTCGTAGCGTTTTTCCAGTTCTTGCATCAGCGGCAGATA
This sequence comes from Escherichia sp. E13S3, assembly GCF_004212325.1. NCBI lineage: Bacteria > Pseudomonadati > Pseudomonadota > Gammaproteobacteria > Enterobacterales > Enterobacteriaceae > Escherichia > Escherichia sp. E13S3. Next base: position 68,813 of record NZ_RHJR01000009.1, on the reverse strand, counting down.
GCTTAAGTCGGCGGCATAACGTGCGGCGTGAACCAGCACCAGGTTTTTGAAGCGATCTAAATCTTTGCCCAATTGCAGAATCGATAAATAAGGGCCAATCGCTGTACCGGTTGCCAGCATCCATAGCGTTTCGCAGTCCGGTACTTCATCCAGCACAAAGAAGCCAGCCGCCTCGCTAACCACTTGCACTTCATCACCCGGTTTTAGCGCCGCCAGTCGCGGGCTTAATTTGCCATCGGGGACAGTGACCAGGTAAAACTCCAGATCGGGATTGTCGGGCGAGTTAACGTAAGAGTAGGCACGCTGAACGCGTTCGCCTTCAATTTCAAGGCCAAGTTTGGTGAATTGCCCGGCGGTAAACGGAAGCACGGGAGCGTGAACGGTGAGACTAAACAGGGCGTCGGTCCAGTTCTGCACTTTAGTGACTTTGCCTGTTACCCAATCAGCCATGTTTTTCTCCTGTTTTGATTGACTTGCCTTATCTTCGTTCTCCGAACAAAAAAATTCCAGTCCCGAAGGACTGGAAGGCTCAATCGATCAAATCACTCAGAGAATGTGCACCTGCATATCCGGGTCTTTACGATCCAGATAGTGAATCGACTGAATGCGACGAATAGTGCGTGACTTACCGCGGATCAGCAGCGTTTCGGTGGTGGCGATATTACCTTTGCGGCTAATACCTTCCAGTAGATCGCCCTTGGTGATACCGGTGGCGGAAAAGATGACGTTATCGCTGCGCGCCATATCGCCCAGACGCAACACTTTACCCGCTTCGATGCCCATTGCTTTGCAGCGTGCCAGTTCCTGTTCACCAATGCGGCGATTTTCTGCGTTGTCGCCTTTGACATCATGACGCGCCAGCAGACGGCCATTCATATCGCCATCTAACGCCCGAATCACCGCCGCAGAAACCACGCCTTCCGGCGCGCCGCCAATGCCGTACAGCACGTCAACTTCGCTGTCTGGCATACAGGTGAGAATTGAGGCCGCAACGTCACCATCCGGAATAGCAAACACGCGCACGCCGAGTTGCTGCATTTCTGCGATAACGGCATCGTGGCGCGGTTTCGCCAGAATCGTTACCGTCAGTTCACTCAATGGTTTGCCGAGCGCAGCGGCAACATTGCGCAGGTTATCCGCTAACGGCAGATTCAGATCAATGGCGCCCTTAGCTCCCGGCCCGACGATCAGCTTTTCCATATACATATCTGGCGCGTTGAGGAAGCAGCCTTTATCGCCTACTGCCAGCACCGCCAGCGCGTTAGCCTGGCCCATCGCCGTCATGCGCGTGCCTTCAATCGGATCAACAGCAATATCCACTGCATCACCGCGACCAGTACCGACTTTTTCACCAATGTAGAGCATCGGTGCTTCGTCGATTTCACCTTCACCAATGACGATGGTGCCGTCAATGTTGACCTGGTTGAGCATTATGCGCATGGCGTTAACCGCTGCGCCGTCAGCGGTATTTTTATCGCCGCGTCCTAACCATTTGTAGCCAGCCAGCGCCGCAGATTCGGTGACGCGGGAAAATTCGATGGCAAGTTCTCGTCTCATAGCAAACTCTAAGCAGTAAGGAATGGCGCGAAGTGTAGCACAGGGGAGGGAGCGGATTATTGATGTGTGCGGGGGTTGCCCCCGCACGATTTCAGAGTCTGCGACATGCCGGATGCGGCGTGAACGCCTTATCCGATCTACACAAGATGGCATCGGCTCGTAGGCCTGATAAGACGCGTAAGCGTCGCATCAGGCGATCAGCATCAGGCAATCGGTTCAGGTGCCTGACATTACTCGTCGTGTTCTTCCCAGGCCATCGCGCGTTTGACCGCTTTTTTCCAGCCAGCGTAACGGTAATTACGCTCAGTGGTTTCGATGCCAGGACGGAACTCGCGTTCAATCACCGCTTTCTCTTGCAGCTCGTCGAGATTCTGCCAGAAGCCAACCGCCAGACCAGCAAGATAGGCCGCACCCAACGCAGTCACTTCGCGAACTTCCGGGCGCTCAACGCGCGTGCCGAGAATATCGGACTGGAACTGCATCAGGAAGTTATTTGCCACCGCGCCACCATCCACGCGCAGTGCGTGTAGACGAATACCGGAGTCGGCCTGCATCGCTTCCAGTACGTCACGCGTCTGATAAGCAATAGACTCCAGCGTCGCACGGATGATGTGGTTGGCGTTCACCCCACGCGTTAAGCCGAAAATGGCCCCGCGCGCATACGGATCCCAGTAGGGCGCACCCAGTCCGGTAAACGCCGGAACGACATACACACCGTTGGTGTTTTGTACTTTAGTGGCAAAGTATTCGGAATCGTAGGCGTCGTTAATCAACTTCATTTCATCGCGTAGCCACTGAATGGAGGCGCCCGCCATAAACACCGCACCTTCCAGCGCGTAGTTTACTTCCCCGCTCGGGCCACAGGCGATGGTGGTCAGCAGACCGTTTTCTGATTTCACTGCTTTCTCGCCGGTGTTCATCAGCATAAAGCAGCCGGTACCGTAGGTATTCTTCGCCATCCCTTCTTTCACGCACAACTGGCCGAAGAGTGCCGCCTGCTGGTCGCCCGCAATCCCGGCGATCGGAATACGCGTGCCGCCTTTGCCGCCAATGTTGGTCTGACCGTACACTTCGGAAGAACGACGTACTTCTGGCAGCATCTCACGCGGGATATCCAGCGCGTCGAGCATTTTGTCGTCCCAGTCCAGAGTATGGATGTTGAACAACATGGTACGAGACGCATTAGTGTAATCAGTGACGTGAACGCGGCCCTGAGTCATTTTCCAGATAAGCCAGGTATCAACCGTACCAAACAGCAGTTCACCACGGCGTGCACGCTCGCGGGAGCCTTCCACATGGTCGAGGATCCACTTCACTTTGGTGCCAGAGAAGTACGGGTCAATCACCAGACCGGTGTTGTTACGAATGTACTCTTCCATGCCGTCACGCTTGAGATGCTCGCAAATCTCGGCGGTACGACGGCACTGCCAGACAATAGCGTTATAGATAGGCTTGCCGCTTTCTTTTTCCCAGACGATGGTGGTTTCACGCTGGTTCGTAATACCGATAGCTGCAATTTGATCGGAATTAATATCTGCTTTCGCCAGCACTTCTACCAGTGTGGAGCTTTGGGTGGCCCAGATTTCCATCGGGTCGTGTTCTACCCAGCCTGGTTTTGGGTAAATTTGCTCAAATTCGCGCTGTGACACGCTAATGATATTGGCATCGTGATCCATCACGACCGCGCGGGAGCTGGTGGTGCCCTGGTCGAGCGCAACGATATATTTTTTTTCAGTCATGTTTAATTGTCCCGTAGTCACATTACAGCGAAGCTTTTTGTTCTGAAGGAGTTGTGATCTCCTTTTCTTCCACAACACAGATATCGCAAGGCAAATGGCGACCAATCAGTTTGCGGTAGGCGAATGCACCTACAATCGCGCCAACGATAGGGCCAAAAAGCGGCACCAGGAAGTAAGGAATGTCTCTGCCGCCGGTAAAGGCGACATTGCCCCAGCCCGCCAGCCAGGCAAAGGCTTTCGGACCGATATCACGTGCTGGGTTCATGGCAAAGCCCGTTAATGGACCCATAGATGCGCCAATGACCGCAATCAGTAGACCAATCAGCAAGGGAGCCAAAGGGCCGCGCGGTACGCCGTTACCATCGTCCGTTAACGCCAGGATCAGCCCCATCAGAATAGCGGTAATCACCATCTCAACTGCGAAGGCCTGCACAAAATTGATATGAGGATTAGGATAAGTAGAGAAAGTACCCGCCAGATCAACACTTTCGACGCTTCCGCGAACAATATGATGGGTCTGCTCGAAGTCGAAGAATAAATTGTAGTAAAGCCCGTAAACTAATGCCGCAGCGCAGAAAGCTCCGGCGACTTGTGAAACGATATAAGGAATAACCTTGCGCTTGTCGAAACAGGCAAACAGCCACAACGCAATGGTGACAGCTGGATTAAGATGTGCGCCGGAAACCCCTGCGGTTAGATAGATGGCCATCGCCACCCCCAGCCCCCAAATAACACTGATTTCCCACTGACCAAAAGACGCGCCAGCGACTTTAAGTGCAGCAACGCAACCGACACCGAAAAAAATCAACAACCCGGTACCGAGGAATTCAGCAATGCACTGGCCTTTCAAGGTTGATGTTTGACTCATAATCGGATCCTGAAGAGTTAATGTTTGTTGTATGCGTGAAAGTCACGGACCTCCACGATGCTTGTAGGCATGCTGTAAACTTATCGTTAACGAGCGAAAACGAGAAATATCGAACTTAAAATGTGTGTGCTTCGTCATAAAATGAGCGTTATCGCGCTATTTATTTCATCTGTTTATACATGATGCATGTTTGTTAGATCATTCGCGCAACAATTTTGTTAACATTTTCGATTGGTGTGGATTATGTCACCAGGAGAAGGATGAAAAGTGTGGCAAACCGTAATCTACAAGGCGTGCCGCTGGACAGCGATGGCGCGGCTTCATACAATCGGAGCTAACTAAAATGCGCTCGTATTTATTAAGGCGTCACCGGTAATCGGGACGAGGATTTTTATCCATCAACGCCTTGCAATTCAGGAGAGGTATGACGATGTCATTAGAAGTGTTTGAGAAACTGGAAGCAAAAGTACAGCAGGCGATTGATACCATCACTCTGTTGCAGATGGAAATCGAAGAGCTGAAAGAAAAAAACAACTCACTGTCGCAGGAAGTTCAAAATGCCCAGCATCAGCGCGAAGAGCTGGAGCGTGAGAACAACCATCTGAAAGAACAGCAGAACGGCTGGCAGGAACGTCTGCAGGCCCTGCTGGGTCGTATGGAAGAGGTTTAATCTCTTCCACGCAGAGGCGCCGCAAGGCGCCTTATTTTTTTACTTCTGTGCATTTTTAGCAGACAGCATAATCTCCATCGCCTGTTGGCGATATTTATCTGCCGTATCTGGCTTCATTAATGCAATGAGCCCCACAGCCCTGGGGGTATCTTCAAGATAAACACTGATGGTTCTCTTCTGCTGACCATCAAAATTTATCAACACGTCCTGATATTTGCAGGTGAAATGTTTGGCATTACAGTCATGAAACTGGAAAGTTTCTTCATTGTATTGATCCTTGAGATTGTCTCGCTGCATATTCTTTAACTCTTCCAGCGAGTCATCGGCGCTACGCCCTGCGGGCAGGCGGAAAGCAGAAATAAAGACGCTATTATCTTCACTTCTTATATCAATGGTTTTATCAGTACTAATGGAAACCGTATTCCAGTGTCGGTTCGGGACAGTCACGGAAATAGCGGCATTCTCAAACGTATATTGCCACGGGGTGAACATACGAAACGTATTGCCGACGTTGGATAAAAGTAGTACTCCCAATACCCAGCAGCACCCGCGGGTAAAACTGGCGAAGTTACGCGTTTTTTTAGCGAATGTGCACAGAATACCCGACACAAGCACGGGAAGTAATAACGGCCCCAGAAGTACTGAACCGAAATACTCGCCAACCATGCCAGGATCTCCAGCAAGCAAGTTACTGTGCTGAAGATGACTAAGAAAAACAGTTATTATCCATAATATTAATAAGATAACGTATCTCATATCAATCCCTTATTATTAACATGCACATCAGATCATTGACGGGCAGAAAGCATCATTTTCATTACTTCTTCTTGATATTCGTCCAAATAATCTGGGTCGATGGCTGCGACCAGTTGTATCAAATTAGTGTTATCCAGTAGAGTCATGAAAATAGCATGTCTTACTTTGCCATCACTCATTGTTTGCACTCCTTCCTGATAAGCGCAGGCAAATCCCTGAACATCACAAACATGCATTTCTGCAGTTCCGTTTTGAGTCGCGGTAAGTTCCTCGATTGAATGTACACCGAGTTCATTTTGTGAGAAGGCAACAATAGCTAAAATAGCATGGGCATCCCGAGTTACCAGGGTTGGTCCTTGTTTTACTATATTGGCAACCCACTGTTTGCTCTGAACCGTGACGGTGATACCTGGCCCCGAGAAAGTATAATCCCATGTGCTGTGTCGTTCCCACACCGTATAGCTGCTATAGATAAGAAATAATCCCATTAACCAACAAGTACCGCGAATAAAGCTGCGGCTGCTTCTTTTTTTTATCGTTATACAGATGATTGTGGCGATAATAAATGATAGGGCAAGTGGGTTAAAAAATACGTTAGCAAAATATAAAATCATTTCACCGGTGTTGCCAGATAAAAGGAATTTGTAGCGGAAATGGTTAACGGCTATAAGAAATAAATATAAAATTAAAAGAATAATATTTTGCATGAATACGTCCATGTATAAAAAAGGGGAATTTAATCCCCCTTTTAACGCATGGCAGAGAGTTATTCAATATCCAGCGGATCTTCAGAAAGAATAATCCCGGTATTGTCGGCATAGAGATGGTCGCCGGAGAAGAAGGTGACGCCGCCAAAATTGACGCGGACATCGCTTTCGCCAATGCCTTCGCCAGCGGCACCAACCGGAATTGCCGCCATCGCCTGGATGCCGATGTCCAGTTCTTCCAGATCATCTACCTGACGCACCGCGCCGTAAATGACCAGGCCTTCCCATTCATTTTGTACTGCCAGACGCGCCAGTTCAGCATCGACCAGTGCGCGACGAACAGAACCACCGCCATCGACGACAAGGACACGACCACGGCCATTTTGTTCGAGCAGATCGTACAGCAACCCGTTGTCCTCGAAACATTTTACCGTGATGATTTGTCCGCCAAACGACGCCCGTCCACCAAAGTTGGAGAACAGCGGTTCCACGACGTTGACATCTTCTTGATAGATGTCACAAAGCTCGGAAGTATCGTATTTCATAGGCTTAACATTCAGTTGCTGCGAGAATTTTCAGTATATCGCGCTATGTGGGTTGTTGGCAAAATCATCAATTGTTAATTGATATTTGTCAGTTATGTAGCCCACTGGCTTAAGAATATTCCCAAAACAAACAGCAGGTTAGTTAGTAATGCTCCTTTGACGGTGCGTTCCAGCATCGGACGCATCGCCACCGGGTCCATTTCACGCATCACATAACGGGCTTGCTTTACCAGCAACGGTGCTGCCAGCAGGAACAGCCAACCCCACAGGCTATGCAGTGAAAAGAGATTAAACAGCGCCAGGCACGCCAGCGAGCCCATCAGCAGGCAAGCATGGTAACGACGGGCGTTCACTTCACCTAAGCGCACTACCAGTGTGTTTTTGCCATTCTCGCGGTCGCTATTGATATCGCGCAGATTGTTAATGTTGAGCACCGCCGTTGCCAGCAGACCACAGGCCGTTGCCGGAAGGATCAGCGCCGGAATCAGCGTATGCGCCTGCAAATACCAGCTGCCCATCACACTCAACCAACCAAAGAACACCAGTACGGAAATATCACCCAGGCCGATATAACCATAAGGACGATTGCCCACGGTATAGGTGATAGCGGCGATAATTGATAACCCACCAAGAATCAGGAAGCCGACAAAATCAGCCAGGTTATGACACGCCACTGCGACCAGCGCCAGTCCAGAGAGGCAAATGAGCACGACGGTAATAATGAGCGCCCGTTTCATCTCTTGCTGGGTAATGACCCCTTTTTGCATGCCGCGCAGAGGTCCAATGCGGTCAGGTTTGTCGCTACCTTTGACGGCATCACCGTAGTCATTGGCGAGGTTAGAGAGGATCTGTAATAGCCCGGCGGTAATGAGTGCCAGCAGAGCGACCAGCGGATCGAAGTGACCTTGCCACCATGCCAGCGCCGTCCCGACGATAATTGCAGCAAAGGCGAGGGGGAGGGTTTTAGGTCGTAAACTTTCCAGCCACGCCTGAGTTCGGCTAATTTGTTGTTCAGTCATAATACGCGCCAATAAAAATGGGGCCTTTCAGCCCCATCAAACAATGATGAAAATGATTGAACGCGATTATAGGATAAAACGGCTCAGATCTTCATCTGCCACCAACGCATCCAGATGTTTGCTCACATAATCTGCGTCAATAGTGATGGTTTGACCGCTTAAATCGCTGGCGTCGTAGGAAATCTCTTCCATCAAACGCTCCAGAACGGTATGTAAACGACGCGCACCGATGTTTTCGGTAGATTCGTTTACCTGCCATGCCGCTTCTGCAATGCGTTTGATACCGGAGTCGGTGAACTCAATATTCACGCCTTCGGTCGCCATCAGTGCTTTGTACTGCACGGTGATAGAGGCATTCGGCTCGGTCAGAATACGCTCAAAGTCGCTGGTGGTCAGGGCCTGCAGCTCAACGCGGATCGGCAGACGACCTTGCAGTTCTGGGATCAGGTCAGACGGTTTCGCAACCTGGAATGCACCAGAAGCGATGAACAGAATGTGGTCTGTTTTGACCATCCCGTGTTTGGTGGAAACGGTGCAACCTTCTACCAGCGGCAGCAGGTCACGCTGAACACCTTCACGGGAAACGTCCGGGCCGGAGGATTCGCCGCGCTTACAGATTTTGTCGATTTCGTCGATGAACACGATCCCGTGCTGTTCTACGGCGTCGATAGCGTCTTGCTTCAATTCTTCCGGATTTACCAGTTTCGCCGCTTCTTCTTCAATCAGCAGCTTCATGGCGTCTTTGATTTTCAGCTTACGCGCTTTTTGCTTCTGACCGCCCAGGTTCTGGAACATAGACTGCAGTTGGCTGGTCATCTCTTCCATTCCCGGAGGCGCCATAATTTCAACGCCCATCGGTGCTGCGGCAAGATCGATCTCGATTTCTTTGTCATCGAGTTGGCCTTCACGCAGTTTTTTGCGGAATGCCTGACGGGCAGCGGACGGTTCCTGCTGCTGTTCGGTCTGTCCCCAGTTGTTTTTAGCCGGTGGGATCAGCACGTCGAGAATACGTTCTTCTGCCAGTTCTTCAGCGCGATAACGGTTTTTCTCGATAGCTTGTACACGCACCATTTTCACTGCGGCATCGGTCAGGTCGCGGATAATAGAATCGACTTCTTTACCTACATAACCGACTTCGGTGAATTTGGTTGCTTCAACTTTGATGAACGGCGCGTTCGCCAGTTTAGCCAGACGACGGGCGATTTCAGTTTTACCGACGCCGGTCGGGCCGATCATCAGAATGTTTTTCGGGGTCACTTCATGGCGCAACTCTTCGTTGAGCTGCATGCGGCGCCAGCGGTTACGCAGTGCAATCGCCACGGAACGCTTAGCGTTATCCTGGCCGATAATGTGCTTATCAAGTTCGCTGACGATTTCGCGTGGGGTCATTTCAGACATGGGAGATCCTTACGCTTTGTAGCTTAATTCTTCGATGGTATGGAAATGGTTGGTATAGATGCAAATATCGCCTGCAATATCCAACGCCTTTTCAGCAATTTCACGGGCGCTAAGTTCTGTGTTTTCTAACAGAGCGCGTGCCGCAGCCTGGGCGTAAGGGCCGCCGGAGCCGATAGCAATAAGATCGTTTTCTGGCTGTACCACGTCACCGTTACCGGTGATGATCAGCGATGCAGTTTCGTCCGCGACCGCCAACAATGCTTCAAGTTTGCGCAACATGCGATCGGTACGCCAGTCTTTTGCCAGCTCAACTGCCGCTTTAACCAGATGGCCCTGATGCATTTCCAGTTTACGTTCAAACAGTTCGAACAACGTGAAGGCATCCGCCGTGCCGCCGGCAAAGCCTGCGATCACTTTATCGTTATACAGGCGGCGAACTTTTTTAACGTTGCCTTTCATTACGGTGTTACCCAGTGTGGCCTGACCATCACCGGCGATTACTACGTGGCCATTACGGCGTACGCTTACTATAGTTGTCACGAGCAGACCCCTTGGTTAGGAATACAGAATTCAAGCCCCGCACAATTGTGCGGGGCATAATGCAAGTATAGATGGGGGAGATTTTGAGGGTTTCAACCCCCGGTGGCGAGCCGAATGCAGTTTGTATGGCCTGCCATCTTCAAACGATTGAGGGTGTTGTCAGCGTTCTCTTTGCCTTTCACCGGCCCGATGACCACACGATTCCAGCCATTGTTGGTGGTAATTTTCGAGTCAAAGCCTTCGAAAGCCAACTGCGCACGTACAGTCTCAGCCTGTTCAGCACCTTTAAATGAACCGCACTGAACCATCCAGCGACGTTCATCTTTCTTCTCCGCTGTTGGTTTCGGCGCTTCAGCTGCGCGTGCTACTGGTGCGGCCTGCTGTGGCTTCGGCTGCGAGGTTGTATGCGCAGGCGTTTGCAGCAGATCCTGGTACGGTTGCTGGGTAGAAGCCGGTTTAGACTGGCGCGGTTGCGCCTGTACCGGCGCGGCTTGCGACGTACGTGTCTGTTGCTGCCAGCTTTGCTCGGTCGTACGCGACTGCTGAGCCAGACGTTGCTGTTCCGCTAACTGCTGCGCCTGATGCTGGCGTTGCAGCGTTTGCTGGCGCTGTTCCGGCGTCTGCTCATTCCACGGGACTTCGGCAAGCTGCGTTGGTTGCTGACGCATATCAGCCTGCATTTGTTCAAGAAGCTGGCGCTGCTCCGGAGTCAGCTGATCCGGCGTTTTCACTTCGCCGCCAGCAGACGGTTCTGTTGGCGCACGCACGCCCGGCTGGCGACTTTCCAGCTCTTTAATGTAGCGCCAACGTTCTTCCGGTTTCGGAGGTAGTCCGTTTCCGGTCACTTTCTGGCTTTGCAGCGTCTCAGACTCTTCTTTCTTGTGGTGCGTAATGAAGTACAGACCCCCGATAAAGGTCACAAGAACGGCTGCAGCAATAGCGACCATTGCGGGAGAAACCGCAGGCATATTTCGTTGCTTTTTCCGTGAGGTGCTCTTTTTTCGCCGCGAAGGTGCCGGTTGGCTGCGGCGTACATAATCTCGTTGTGCCACTATCGTTTCGCTGTATTTATTCGTTCGTCAGCCCGCCATGTTACTTAAGCGGCGGGCCTTTGACCAGTCACGGAAGCCTTAAAGGTTTACTTTAAGATAACGTGCGCGTCGATCCCCGGATAATAAGCTCGCAGTCCATTAAACGTGAGCCGCTTCCGACCGTTTGCCCCTGCATTTGATCAAGCAGTAACAGCATAGCTTCCCGACCAATTTCGTAGCGCGGCTGTGCAATGGTTGTCAGCGGCGGATCGCAAAATTGCGTCAGGTCGATGTTGTCAAAACCGATTATGGAAAGGTCGTCAGGGACTTTCAGCCCCTGGCGTTTCGCCTGAGAAAGTGCGCCGAGCGCCATTACATCGCTATGACAGAAGACGGCAGTTGGCGGTTGCGGAAGGTCGAGCAGCTGTTGCATGGCTTTACTTCCGGCTTCGAAGGTGAAGTCGCCCCGGGCGATATATTGCGGATCAACCATAATGCCGCAGCGACGCAGTGCCTGAACGTAGCCTTGTAGACGGTAGTGACACAATGGCATCTCTTCGGGGCCGGCAATACAGCCAATCAGTTTATGCCCTTGTTCATACAGATAATTTACGGCATCAAAGGCAGCGGTCAGGTTGTCGATATGAACCGTAGGCAGTTCCAGCTCTGGTGCGAATTCGTTCGCCATCACCATCGGCGGCAGATTACGTTGTTCCTCTATGCTTGCATCAAACGGCAGCCTTGAACCCAGCAGCAACATGCCATCAATTTGTTTGGTGATGATCAAGTCGATAAAGGTCTTTTCCTGCTGATTTTGGTGTGCGCAGTCGCCAATCAGTACCAGATATCCATGACTTGCCGCCGTGACTTCGATACCGCGAATAATTTCGCTAAAGAAGGGGTCGCAGATATCCGGGACAATCACCAGAATCGTTCGGGATTCATTACGCTTAGCGTTACGCCCCAGTGGCTGCGGAAAATAACCCACTTCCCGGGCCGCTTTTTCAACCCGATTACGGGTGGCCTGGGAGACTTTATCTGGATTCATTAATGCTCGGGAGACGGTCGCTGTAGAGACTTTTGCCTTCAGGGCAACGTCTTTCATGGTTGCGGCAGTTTCCTGCTTCTTCACTTTCACACTCACTCCTCGCCTGGCACGTCAGGCGTACTACATCCGTGTTTACTTCATATCGGCAACATTTTTAGCAGATAGCGCGTGAAAACGGTTACAGAATTTTCATGAAAAGTGTGATGAATATTTAATTTTTCGATCCGCCTCGCATCGTTAGCGGTTTAACCCTCAATAGGATCGACATCCAGCACCCATTTCACTTTTCGTGAATCCGGTATGGTATTAATAAGCGCCAGCGTACCGTTAATGATGTGCTGTAAACGCACGCGGGAAGGGTGTTGTAGCAGGATCTGCCAGCGCCAGCGACCGCCACGTTTGGGTGCCAGTGCCGGAACCGGGCCGAGAACCCACAGTTTGTCATCCGCCAGCGGACTGGAGAGGATGAGATTTCGCAACTGTTGCAGGAACAGCGGCGCGTGCTGATTGTTATGATCTTCCGCGCGCACAATCACATGGCTGGTCCACGGCGGCAGTTGCATCATTCGCCGCTCGGCCAACGCCTGTTCCGCAAAAGCGTCATAACCTTTATACAGCAAGGTTTGTAAGAGAGGATGTTCCGGATGGTGCGTTTGCAGCACCACTTCGCCTTGTTTACCAGCGCGTCCGGCACGGCCTGCCACCTGGGTGTATAGCTGGGCAAAACGCTCCGCCGAGCGAAAATCGGCAGAAAACAGCGCGCCGTCCACGTCCAGTAACGCCACAAGTGTGACATCCGGAAAGTGGTGGCCTTTCGCCAGCATTTGCGTGCCAATCAAAATTCGCGCGCCGCCGCGATGCACTTCTGCCAGTTGCTGCTCCAGCGCGCCTTTACGGCTGGTGGTATCGCGGTCGATACGTGAAATGGCTACACCAGGGAAAAGCGGCGCTAACGTCTGTTCAAGTTGTTCTGTTCCCAGACCCACCGGCACCAGATGGGTAGAGCCGCAGGACGGACACTGGCGCGGTACTGGACGCTGACTGTCGCAATGATGGCAGCGCAAATGCTGCTGCGCCTGATGCAACGTGTAGTAGTGATCGCAACGTGGACATTCGGCAATCCAGCCGCAGTCGTGGCACAGCAGTGCAGGCGCAAAACCACGGCGGTTAAGAAAGAGAATGACCTGGTTATCGGCCTGCAAATGCTGGCGCATACGGGTGATTAACGCCGGAGCCAGCCCCGCCTGCACCTTCTGACCCTTTAAATCCAGTACATGTTGAATTGCCGGACGCGCATTACCCGCCCGACGTGTCAGGCGCAGCAGGCGGTATTTTTTCTGCTGCACGTTGCATAGCGTTTCCAGTGCGGGTGTTGCCGAGCCGAGAATTATCGGTATTTGCTCGCTGTGCGCGCGATATACCGCCAGGTCGCGGGCATGATAGCGCCAGCCTTCCTGCTGCTTGTAGGAACTATCGTGCTCTTCATCGATAACAATCACACCGAGATTTTTAAACGGTGTAAACAGTGCGGAACGGGTGCCAATCACAATCGCCGCCTCGCCATTTTTCGCTTTCAGCCAGGCCGAAAGGCGCTCACTGTCATTCAGGCCGGAATGCAGAACTTCCACTGGCGCATTAAACCGTTCACGAAAACGGGCGATCGTCTGGGGTGTCAGGCCGATTTCCGGCACCATCACCAGCGCCTGCTTGCCCTGAGCGAGCACGTTTTCCAGCACGCTCAAATAAACCTCTGTTTTACCGGAACCGGTAACGCCCGCCAGCAGCCAGGCAGAAAAAGTATCCGCCGCGCTATGAATTGCGCCAACGGCGGTGGCTTGTTCGGTATTCAGCCGTAGACGTTCGCCAGTAACAGCATAGTTCGTTCGCCAGTCGCTAAATTCCGGCGTTTCGCTTGCCAGCTCGCAAAGACCTTTTTTGCGCAGCGCCTGTAGTGCGGCATCGTTGAATTCAAGTTCCGCTACCTGGTCACGCCAGATTTTCCCTTGCCGCAACGCCGCCAGCGCCTGTTGTTGCTTAGGCGAACGTTTCAGGCTGTTGATATCCACCGCCTGGCCTTGTTCGGTAGCAAACCAGTACCACATGGGCGCGTTCGCCGCAGGCCGCCCCTGGCGCAATAAAATCGGCAAGGCATGAAACAATACATCGCCAATTGGATGATGATAGTAATCCGCCGCCCAAAGCAGTAAGCGCCAAACGGAACTGGAAAAAACGGGTTCACTGTCCAGTACTTCTACTACGGTTTTCAGTTCGTTGAGCGGCAACTCGCTGACGTCGCTAACTGACACGACAATCCCGATGCGCTCCTGCTGTTTGCCAAACGGCACGCGCACGCGACACCCGGCTTTAACCGTCATACCTTCTGGCAGGAGATAGTCAAAGGTGCGGGGAAGCGGAACGGGCAAGGCAATGTGGGCAACGGGCATAGCATCATCCTGACTTGAAATTCGGTGGAACAGTATACACATTGCGGTAGAGGAGTGCGGATCAGTTTGCATACGCTGGTTAATTTCTGTATGATTCGGCGCCTTTGATACGAAATGATCGTATTGAAACTATACTTTAAACATCGCGTGGTGTCTGGCGTTAGGGCTGGAAGAGCGACGCGGCCTTAAACCGAGGTTTTCCCATGAAAAAAGATATTCACCCGAAATACGAAGAAATTACTGCTAGCTGCTCTTGCGGTAACGTAATGAAAATCCGCTCCACCGTTGGTCATGACCTGAACCTCGACGTGTGCAGCAAGTGCCACCCGTTCTTCACTGGCAAACAGCGTGATGTTGCTACCGGTGGCCGTGTTGACCGCTTCAACAAGCGTTTCAACATCCCGGGCAGCAAATAAGACCGGATTTCCGAAAAAAGCGCCGAACGGCGCTTTTTTTGTGCCTGAAAACTTTCATTAGCAGGATAACGTATTGGATTGTTATCTTTCCTTTACATCGCGAAAATCCATTTTATCAATACCGTATTTTTTCATGCGCAAATACAGCTTTTTTCTGGGGATCTGAAAGTAATCGGCAACGTCGTTGATACGTCCCTGGAAGAAGTTGAGTGCATCAATAATTATTTGTCTTTCATAGCTTTCAACACGTTCATCAAGTGGTGTTGGATCAGCATCCATCATCTGCAAACTGACTGAATCGTCCAGCATTAAAACACCCACAGCCACCAATTCTGCTGCATTTATTAATTCAATGATATTACCGGGCCAGGTTCGCGCCATCAGTCGCTTATAAAACGTTTTCCCCAGCAGCGGTTGTTGGCGATTTAATCGTTTACAGGTGAGAGTCAAATAATGGTGAAAAATAGGCTCAATATCCCCCGGGCGTTGACTTAGCGGTGGGCATTCGATGTGGGTAAGTGAAAAAAGAAAATACAATGCGGGAATAATTTTTTGTGTGGCGGCAAGTGCAGCCAGAGGGCTTTGATTAACAACAATCAGACGAAACGATCGATCCTGTGGGCGTTCCTGGAGTTGAATCAAGAGACGCTGATTTTCTTGCGTTAAATATTCAAGTTCTTTTAATAACAGCGTGCCACCTTTTGCTTCTTCCACCCATTCTTCCAGCGGTTGCTGACTATTAGCGCTGAGTGTGCGTTCAATTAACGGCCTTTCCTTGCGAGAACTAAATTGGTGAAGATAATGGGCGGCTAATGTTCTGCCGGTTCCAGGTTCGCCGTAAAAACAGACGGGAAGATCGGTTTCTGCCAGAGTTTCAAGCTGCTGACGCGTCTGACGAACCCAGCCACTGTTACCAATTAAGTGCCGATTAAATTGCGCTCGTCGCCATTTTTTTTGTTCCAGATAATCTTCACGCTCTGCCAGCGCTTTCTCGATAAGCGATAAAAATTGTTCCGGATTGATCGGTTTTTGCAGGAAATCCCACGCGCCTTTTTTTACCGCTTCAACGGCCATTGGGACATCGCCGTGGCCGGTGATCATCAGAATGGGAAGATTAAGATCAATCAGCATTATTTTTTCCAGCAGCATAATGCCTGAAATATCCGGCATGCAAACGTCGCATACCACGATTCCTTCCCAGGTATCTTGCAGCAATTGCAGCGCTTCTGAAGGGTTGCTACAGGTACATACGGCATAGCCCTCTTGCTGTAAGAGAGAACTGTAGGCTTGCAGAACATCATTGTCGTCATCAATGAGCAGTATTGTTGGAGTTGTATCTGTCATGCTTAAAGTTTCCTGAAACATAGAATAACCAACGCATGGCGGTCGAGGGTAGACGCAATATATAGCTCTCCCTGGCACTGACGCATAATAGAATGACTAATCGAAAGACCAATACCTAAACCTACAGCTTTGTCAGTCGTAAACGGTGTTAATAGTCGATCAGCCAGAAGCACTGGCCAGCCTTTTCCATTATCAGCAATATAGAGCGTTAACGTGGTGTCTTCTTCTTCAAAGTTAATGGTTATTGTGGGCGGTTTTTCCTGACTGGCTTCCAGGGCATTCGTAAATAAATTAACTAAAACTTGTTGAATCAAAACATCGTCGCCATAAACAGCAGGAAAATTATCTGGGTAGTGAAGAGATGCTTTCAGTGGTCGATGTTTTAATGCCAGAAGCTCCCAGGATGAATAAATTACCTGCTGTAAATTAATTGCTCCACCTACGAGTTCACTATCGCGTCGGCGGGCGAAGTTTCGCAGTCGTTTAACGATATTATCCATGCGCTCAACCAGCGATCGCATCGTAACGATATAGTTTTTCGCCAAACCAGTGTCTTGTTGCTCTATAGCGCGATTGGCGCTGAACAGGTACATAGATAATGCATTAAGCGGTTGATTGATTTCATGTGCCAGTGTTGTCATTGTTTGCCCAACTACGGCCAGTTTGGCGGTTTGGATCAATTCACTTTGTGCTGTTCGCAGATTTTTTTCTGTCGCGATTCGATCACAGATTTCCTGCCCCAGTTGACGTTGCTGCTGATTAATTTGCTCTATCGTCTGGCGGAGTAGGTTGGCAATTCTACCAAGCTCATCATTGCCGGAGACTGGAATATCTGCATCGAGTTCACCGTTACTTAATTTGACGACGGCATCATTCAGTAAGCGAAAACGGCGGATCATCCTTGGCCGAATGTAGAAGTAATTCACCAGAATAACGAACAGTAAGGCCGTAACCATAGCGGCAAAAATCAGTAGTCCACTGATTTGCATTATTTTTTCTAATCGCAGATTGAAAGTTTGTAGCTGTTGATGGCTATTACCCAGTTGCGTTTCTAATTGGCCGCGTATTTGCGTAAAAACACGCTCTTTATCCCTGATAGTATTCATAAGGGTCTGTTGAGCTTGCTGCCAGGCGGACAGAGTTCCGGGTAGATAATTTTGCTGTGTACCCAGTTCCCACAGGGAATAAACTGTCTGGTGTAATGTAATAGTGCTGGAATAAGAAGCTAACGACCGCACATTTTCGTCAATGCTATGCTTCAAAAAATCCAGGTATTGAATATGTTGTCTTAACGACTCAGTATCATTGTTATGCGTGTTAAGCATCTCCTTTAAGGTACTGACGATTTCAGTTTCTATATGTGAGAGTTCGAAAACGAGCTGTAACTCGTTTTGAATAGATTGCAGTGCATTTTGCAACCCCTGGTTTTCGTGAAGATCTTTCCGTTGGCTGAGTTGATTGAGCAATGATGATTGTTGCCAACTTAAATCCTGAGTCAGGGAGTTGAGTTCATTATTGAAATCGTCATGCAACCAGTTAACTCTTGACGATATAACGTCGAGTTTTCCGTTTTCCTTATTATGTTCATTTAATGCTTTATCGAGATTACTCAGCAATTTGCGACTACTGGCGACCTGTTGGTTAAGCGCACTTTGATGTACTGAATCAAGATGGGGATTAATTGACTGAATTTTTTGTAGCCGTTGTTCAATTTGCTCTCTTACCTGAAGGCGGCTATCGGTGTTGGTTGTCTGTTGTAGCTCATTGAATTCATTTACCAATGCCGTAAGGTTTTCTTCAAAAAGAAATGACGCCTGAATTCGTGGGAAATAATCGTCAAGTGCGTAGCGAACCTGAGAATTTTGTTCATGCCAGGAATAAAGACTAACTACACTAACGAATAGCGTAAGAACGGCACTAAAAACAAAGGCGAGACGCAAGCTCGTCCCGATAGTATGTAGTTGTTTCACTTTAATGACTCAAGTTGTGAATTCACTAATTGCTGCTGCTGCAGGAAAAACTGCTGCCATGCCATAATCTGGGCTTCACGAAAACCTGATTGCAGCTCGAATTGCTGTAGATATGTTGGATTAACAGACTGTTGCGGGGTAATGGGAACCGCGGTTAATAGTGCGCGTATCTCTGGCAATGTCCGCTTAAGCCGATGTTCTGCGGCATATAATACTTTCCAACTTTTCTGAAGCTCGGTAAGGCGAAAAGTAATCGCATAATCAAATAACAATTGCACGAGCTTTTGGCGTTGCATGATCAACGGGTAATCAAGCGAAGGAGATGCAAATAACCGCATTTGTTGGTCAGCGAGTGGAGTGCCGGAGGGCAGAGGATATACCGGATACTTCCCTGAATCAGAATCGCTCAGTGCTTGCTGGCCTTCCGGACTCAACAAAAAATCAATAAAACGTCCTGCCTCTTGTGGATGATTACTGCCTTCTGTAATGGCAATAAACATAGGCGCTGCGCGCGAGTTGGGGAAATAGCTGAAACGTAAAGTTGAATTATTAAGCAGTACGTTAGCGTAATTGTCGATTACCGGACCAGCGTCCCCCAGTCCTGTACTGATCTTATTTGCTACGCCGAAGCTACGCGATGAAATGGTGGCGAGATTACCGCCTATTTTCAGTAGTGTACTCCAACCGCTACTCCATCCTTGTTGTTGCAGAAGATCTTCAATCATCAGATGAGTCGTATCTGAACGAGAAGGACTGCTCATTAATAGCGTTCCTTGATAACGCGACTTACTTAATTCCTGCCATGACGTTGGCACAGGCTCTTTTTTGTCTTCCAGATGCGCCACATTGATAAGAATGCCGTAGCCCGATATGGCAACAGCAACGGTGGTTGAACGAATGGATTCCGGTACTAACTTTCTACTTGTTTCTATTTGATTATTAAATGGCTGAAGCAGATTTTTACTTTGTAACCGCTGTAGCAACATCGGGGATGAACTCAGTACCAGATCAATATTTTCACCCAATGGATTTTCCAGCAGGCGCTCAATAGATGCACTGGTTCGGTTGAGCGTACGGATTTTGGTTGCCTGTGGTTGCTTTTGCCATTGACTGATAATGTGCTCTGTCGCTTCCGAAGAAAGCGTTGTAGCAATCACTAATTCATGCGCTGAGGCAACGCTGATATATAAAATCCAACAGATTAGCGCTCTTTGTATAATGCGAATCATGTCAAAAATCCCATTAATAAGAGGTAAATTCCTGGGCTGTAATCCATGTTGTTATCCATTAGTTAACATAAGCAACGAACTTCAAGCCATGTGTTTTTGTATTTGTAAATTATCATTAATTCGGCAAGCAACCAGCATTACTATATCCGCAAGTGACTGTTACGGAAATGCGCATTAATTAATTTCCACATTTTCGCTCTCAGATTCAGGTTCTGACTGTATAGCAGTAAAAAATGAAATTTGTTATTGGCGGCTTCATCCCATTTTTTTACCCGTTGAGGATGGTAATAACAAGCACTATCGTAAATAGGGTCATCTGCGGTGGCCTGATGCAGACTTAGCGCCTCAGTAATCATGACGGAGTTCCAGTCTTCAGAAACCATAAAAAAGGCTTTAATTCGATTACAAATCCGCGTGTTACGACGGGTATCCTGAAGGTGTTCAGACTCTGTTTTTTTGTTGTGCAGCATGGTTCTCTGGCATAACAAGAACAAGTATCTTCAATGATCCCGATTATAGAGGCAAAATATGTGATTGAACTCAAAAAATGAAAATTTTAATAAAACTAATTTTTTTAAAATTGGGCCTGTTGTAACACGTTAAGGTTTAAATAATAGCCATGTTGCATTTTCTAAAATCAAATATGGGAAAGAAATGGAACATGGGATTTGTTTTTTTGAGTCAGTTTTGACTCATTTGCCCTGTATTGTAACTTAAACTCTCTTGCTTCACTATCTTCAAAACTCACTAAGCAAAGGCTTTTAAAATACTCTTCAGAGAGTAGTAATGAGCATTGCTATGAATATTATTATTTGATTAAACAACACTATGAACTGGAAGGTGATATATGCTTTCTTTATTGAAACCTAAAGTGGCAACACATAAGGTTCCTGAAAGTGAAGTGAAAAGTACCTATAATCGTTACCGTATGCAGGCGTTATTCAGCGTATTTATCGGTTATCTTTCGTATTACATTGTCAGGAATAACTTTGTTCTCTCTACACCGTATTTAAAACAAGAGCTTAATCTTTCTGCGACGCAAATAGGGCTGTTAAGCAGTTGTATGCTGATCGCCTACGGTATTAGTAAAGGGATAATGAGCAGTCTGGCGGATAAAGCTAATCCCAAAGTATATATGGCAGTGGGTTTAATACTTTGTGCTCTCGTTAACGTGGCACTTGGTTTTAGTTTCGCATTCTGGATGTTTGCAGGACTTGTCATTCTGAATGGTTTCTTTCAGGGAATGGGTGTTGGCCCGTCATTTATTACGATCGCTAACTGGTTTCCTCGTAAAGAACGGGGCATTGTCGGCGCGGTCTGGAATATTTCGCACAACGTGGGTGGTGGTATTGTTGCTCCGATTGTCGGCGGCGCATTTGCCGTACTGGGCACTGAACACTGGAAAATAGCAACATATGTTATTCCAGCGATTGTCTCTGTTGTCATTGCTATCGTGGTACTGATGTCAGGTAAAGGTTCACCGGTAAGTGAAGGTTTGCCGCCATTAAACGAAATCGTTCCGGACGACGTCAGCATTAAAGCAAAAGATGATCGTGCGCCGGAAGATATGACTGCCTGGCAAATTTTTTGTACCTATGTGCTTAAAAATAAGAATGCCTGGTTTGTCTCTTTCGTTGATGTTTTTGTCTATATGGTGCGTTTCGGAATTATCAGCTGGTTACCTATTTATCTGTTAAGCGTGAAGCATTTTACGAAGACCGAAATGAGTACGGCATTTTTAATCTTCGAATGGGCGGCTATTCCAACGACATTATTTGCTGGCTGGTTGAGTGATAAATTATTTCATGGTCGCCGTATGCCGCCAGCGATTATCAGTATGGTATTGATTTTCTTCTGCCTGTTGGGCTACTGGAAAAGCGATTCTCTACTCTCTATTACTATTTTCGCTGCTTGCGTGGGCTGCCTTATCTATGTTCCGCAGTTCCTGGCCTCTGTTCAGACCATGGAAATTGTTCCCAGTTTTGCCGTGGGCTCCGCTGTCGGTTTGCGTGGTTTCATGAGCTATATTCTTGGCGCGACGCTTGGTACAAGCCTGTTTGGTATTATGGTCGATGAGGTTGGTTGGGATGGTGGTTTTTATCTTCTGCTTGCTGGTGTTATCTGTTGCATCATTTTCTGTACGTTAACGCACTTTGGTGCGATCGCTATGGAAAAACAACGTCAAAATGATGCTGAGACGTATCAACCAGAGCTTCAGACCCAAAAAAGCTAGGTTTTAGGGCCAGTCACGATGTGATTGGCCTACTCGCTTACTTTCATCACCGATTTTGTACCAGTTTGGTTGCGTAAAGCGCATTTCGAGTTATGGCAAAACGCGATTAACGTTTGCGGCGGGAACGACAAGTAATCCATTACCATGAAAACAGCGGCCACTCTTTGGCGACGGTAGTGAGTTGTGGCGCATCGAAAAGGGCTTGTGGCGAAACCACCGTTTCCTCAAGCGGGATATTTTTACCGTACCGTTCT
Organism: Escherichia sp. E13S3; assembly: GCF_004212325.1. Lineage (NCBI taxonomy): Bacteria > Pseudomonadati > Pseudomonadota > Gammaproteobacteria > Enterobacterales > Enterobacteriaceae > Escherichia > Escherichia sp. E13S3. The sequence continues at coordinate 47,045 of NZ_RHJR01000009.1, read as the reverse complement.
TTAAGCTTTCCCTGGACCAGCGGGTTGCTAAGATCGAATTCTTTCAGCTTTTGCTGTTCACCCATGCGCATTCCCAGCGCGTTCTGATAAACCTTCCAAACGACTTCCGAGCAGTACTGACGATCATCGCTCCACGAGAAACTAAAGTCATACGGTTTGCCGAGATAACGTTTTGCCGTTTGCACCAGTTTTTGCTGTTGTTCGGTATTCAGTCCGCCTTCAACGCGGCGAACAATGTATTTGCCATCTTCACCGTGGGCTATCCATTGTTTGAGTGGGGTGTATTTCACCGGGCCGACCGCTTCAAAAACGTAGGGCTTTTTGTTGCGTATCACCAGCATACCGGTGTGGCTGTAATCGGAATGAGTTGCCAGTTGGATCGCTTTACTTTGCGATGAGCGAGAGATCTGAAAGATGATGTCGCCGGTTTGTGGCTGCCAGGCAAAGGCAGGTACAGAAACCAGCAGGCTGAGGATCAGCAGCCTGTTTTTCATAGTTAAACGTCCATGTATAAAAAGCGGTGGGTCGCAGACAACGTGCTCGTTGTTTATGCCGGATGCGGCGTGAACGCCTTATCTGGCCTACAAGTTCGTGCAAATTCAATAAATTGCAATATGACGTAGGCCTGATAAGCGTAGCGCATCAGGCGATTCCACTCCGCGCCGCTCTTTTCCGCATTAGTATTCCCACGTCTCCGGGTTAATCCCCATCTCACGCATGATCTCTTTTGCCGCTTCCGGAATTTCGTCGCTGCGCTCTTTACGCAGGTCGGCATCATCCGGCAGAGGTTGCCCGGTAAAGGCATGCAGAAACGCTTCGCACAGCAGTTCGCTGTTGGTAGCGTGACGCAGGTTGTTCACCTGACGACGCGTGCGTTCATCGGTGAGGATTTTTAACACCTTAAGAGGAATGGAAACCGTAATCTTTTTGACTTGTTCACTCTTCTTGCCGTGCTCAGCGTATGGGCTGATATATTCGCCGCTCCATTCAGCCATGAGATACTTAATCCTCTTCGTCAATAAATTGAAACCAGACCACACAATTAATGTGGGTAATGGCCATAAACCCGCATAGTTTACCGTACAGGCGCTACCGTGACATCGTGTAATGCACCTGTCGGCGTGATAATGCATGTAATTTTAACGGTTATTGGGGAATTGCTCAATCTATACGCAAAGAGGTTTAGATGTCCAGATGTATTGACGTCCATTAACACAATGTTTACTCTGGTGCCTGACTTTTCACCGACAAAGCCCAGGAAACTTCATCACATGACGCGTAAACAGGCCACCATCGCAGTGCGTAGCGGGTTAAATGACGACGAACAGTATGGTTGCGTTGTCCCACCGATCCATCTTTCCAGCACCTATAACTTTACCGGATTTAACGAACCGCGCACGCATGATTACTCGCGTCGCGGCAACCCAACGCGCGATGTGGTTCAGCGGGCGCTGGCAGAACTGGAAGGCGGCGCTGGTGCAGTGCTTACAAATACCGGCATGTCCGCGATCCACCTGGTGACTACCGTCTTTTTGAAACCCGGCGATCTGCTGGTTGCGCCACACGACTGCTACGGCGGCAGCTATCGCCTGTTCGACAGCCTGGCGAAACGCGGTTGCTATCGCGTGTTGTTTGTTGATCAAGGCGATGAACAGGCATTGCAGGCGGCACTGGCAGAAAAACCTAAACTGGTGCTGGTAGAAAGCCCAAGTAATCCATTGTTACGCGTCGTGGATATTGCGAAAATCTGCCATCTGGCAAGGGAAGTCGGGGCGGTGAGCGTGGTGGATAACACCTTCTTAAGCCCGGCATTGCAAAATCCGCTGGCATTGGGTGCCGATCTGGTGTTGCATTCATGTACGAAATATCTGAACGGTCACTCTGACGTGGTGGCCGGCGTGGTGATTGCTAAAGACCCGGACGTTGTCACCGAACTGGCCTGGTGGGCAAACAATATTGGCGTGACGGGCGGCGCGTTTGACAGCTATCTGCTGCTGCGCGGTTTGCGTACTCTGGTGCCGCGTATGGAGCTGGCCCAGCGCAACGCGCAGGCGATTGTGAAATATCTGCAAACCCAGCCGTTGGTGAAAAAACTGTATCACCCGTCGCTGCCGGAAAATCAGGGGCATGAAATTGCCGCGCGCCAGCAAAAAGGCTTTGGCGCAATGTTGAGTTTTGAACTGGATGGCGATGAGCAGACGCTGCGTCGTTTCCTGGGCGGGCTGTCGTTGTTTACGCTGGCGGAATCGTTAGGGGGAGTGGAAAGTTTAATCTCTCACGCCGCAACCATGACACATGCAGGCATGGCGCCAGAAGCGCGTGCTGCCGCCGGGATCTCCGAGACGCTGCTGCGTATCTCCACCGGTATTGAAGATGGCGAAGATTTAATTGCCGACCTGGAAAATGGCTTCCGGGCTGCAAACAAGGGGTAAAAATGAGTGTGATTGCGCAGGCAGGGGCGAAAGGTCGTCAACTGCATAAATTTGGTGGCAGTAGTCTGGCTGATGTGAAGTGTTATTTGCGTGTCGCGGGCATTATGGCGGAGTACTCTCAGCCTGACGATATGATGGTGGTTTCCGCCGCCGGTAGCACCACTAACCAGTTGATTAACTGGTTGAAACTAAGCCAGACCGATCGTCTCTCTGCGCATCAGGTTCAACAAACGCTGCGTCGCTATCAGTGCGATCTGATTAGCGGCTTGTTACCCGCCGAAGAAGCCGATAGCCTCATTAGCGCTTTTGTCAGCGATCTTGAGCGCCTGGCGGCGTTGCTCGACAGCGGTATCACCGATGCGGTGTATGCGGAAGTGGTGGGCCACGGTGAAGTGTGGTCGGCGCGCCTGATGTCTGCGGTACTTAATCAACAAGGATTGCCAGCTGCCTGGCTTGATGCCCGCGAGTTTTTACGCGCTGAACGCGCTGCGCAACCGCAGGTTGATGAAGGACTTTCTTACCCGCTGCTGCAACAACTGCTGGTGCAACATCCGGGCAAACGTCTGGTGGTGACCGGGTTTATCAGCCGTAACAACGCCGGTGAAACGGTGCTGCTGGGGCGTAACGGTTCCGACTATTCCGCGACACAAATCGGTGCGCTGGCGGGTGTTTCTCGCGTAACCATCTGGAGCGACGTCGCCGGGGTATACAGTGCCGACCCGCGTAAAGTGAAAGATGCCTGCCTGTTACCATTGCTGCGTCTGGATGAAGCCAGCGAACTGGCGCGTCTGGCGGCTCCCGTTCTTCACGCCCGTACTTTACAGCCAGTATCCGGTAGCGAAATCGACCTGCAGCTGCGCTGTAGTTACACGCCAGACCAAGGCTCCACACGCATTGAACGCGTGCTGGCTTCCGGTACTGGCGCGCGTATTGTCACCAGCCACGATGATGTCTGTTTGATTGAGTTTCAGGTGCCTACCAGTCAGGATTTCAAACTGGCGCATAAAGAGATCGACCAAATCCTGAAACGCGCGCAAGTGCGTCCACTGGCGGTTGGCGTGCATAACGATCGCCAGTTGCTGCAATTTTGCTACACCTCAGAAGTCGCTGACAGTGCGCTGAAAATCCTCGACGAAGCGGGATTACCCGGCGAACTGCGCCTGCGTCAGGGGCTGGCACTGGTGGCGATGGTCGGGGCAGGCGTCACCCGTAACCCGCTGCATTGCCACCGTTTCTGGCAGCAGCTGAAAGGCCAGCCGGTCGAATTTACCTGGCAGTCTGATGACGGCATCAGCCTGGTGGCAGTACTGCGCACCGGACCGACCGAAAGCCTGATTCAGGGCCTGCATCAGTCCGTCTTCCGCGCAGAAAAACGCATCGGCCTGGTCTTGTTCGGCAAGGGCAATATCGGTTCCCGCTGGCTGGAGCTGTTCGCCCGTGAGCAGAGTACGCTCTCGGCACGCACCGGCTTTGAATTTGTGCTGGCAGGTGTGGTGGACAGCCGCCGCAGCCTGTTGAGCTACGAAGGCCTGGACGCCAGCCGCGCGTTAGCCTTCTTCAACGACGAAGCCGTCGAGCAGGATGAAGAGTCGCTGTTCCTGTGGATGCGCGCCCATCCGTATGATGATTTAGTGGTGCTGGACGTTACCGCCAGCCAGCAGCTTGCTGATCAATATCTCGATTTCGCCAGTCATGGTTTCCACGTCATCAGTGCCAACAAACTGGCGGGAGCAAGCGACAGCAACAAATATCGCCAGATCCACGACGCCTTCGAAAAAACCGGGCGTCACTGGCTATACAACGCCACCGTCGGTGCAGGCTTGCCGATCAATCATACCGTGCGCGATCTGATCGACAGCGGCGATACTATTTTGTCGATCAGCGGGATCTTCTCCGGCACGCTCTCCTGGCTGTTCCTGCAATTCGACGGTAGCGTGCCGTTTACCGAGCTGGTGGATCAGGCCTGGCAGCAGGGCTTAACCGAACCTGACCCGCGTGACGATCTCTCTGGCAAAGACGTGATGCGCAAGCTGGTGATTCTGGCGCGTGAAGCGGGTTACAACATTGAACCGGACCAGGTACGCGTGGAGTCGCTGGTGCCTGCCCATTGCGAAGGCGGCAGCATCGACCATTTCTTTGAAAATGGCGATGAACTTAACGAGCAGATGGTGCAACGGCTGGAAGCGGCCCGCGAAATGGGGCTGGTGCTGCGCTACGTGGCGCGTTTCGATGCCAATGGCAAAGCGCGTGTGGGCGTGGAAGCGGTGCGGGAAGATCATCCACTGGCTTCTTTGCTGCCGTGCGATAACGTCTTTGCCATCGAAAGCCGCTGGTATCGCGATAATCCGCTGGTGATCCGCGGACCAGGCGCAGGGCGTGATGTCACCGCCGGGGCGATTCAGTCGGATATTAACCGACTGGCGCAGTTGTTGTAACCCTGAGCCAGAGAAAGCAGTATTTGCGTAACGCGCCCTGCGGAAAGCGGGGTGCTGTGAGTAAATACTGCTTGTTTATGTAGCCAGTCGATAAAATGTCTGCTGGTTGCTAAAGAGAGCATTTCAGCTTTGCTACTCTTTCCGCCCGTTAATGCACATACCATTTTACGATTTTTTCCCTGAACCCAGAGTTGCCACTGATTTTTCCACCAGCCGTGATAAGTTGTTCCCTGAAAACGCCAGGACGTATTATCGGTACAGTCAGTTATTTCCTCTTCAATAAACCAAATTTCACCTTGCTGTTGGCGAAACAGATCAGCCCAGACCGTAATAATTGCGCCTCTTAAAAAACACTCGTGTGAAATAACATGAGTTTTAACTGTCGGGAATAAAATATTCAGTACTCTGAAATGCCCGTGTGCAGTGATAACCGGACGCAGAATAGCGCCTTTGGCATTGCGCTTGAGCGCTGCGCTGCCATACTGAATTTCATCAAACTGACTGCGGCGTAGAAATTGTGCTTCGCGCATATCAACGCGGTGTACGATATTGCTATCGTATAGCTCTGATTCTGCTTTTCCTTTAAATCGGTAATGCAGACTTTCTCCCGCTTGATGCTGCGTGTAATTAGTAGAGAGATGAAGAATATTTCCGTGAATAGCATCGAAACTCATTAAAACATACAGTTTCTGCCCGCCGCTGGCTCCCTGAAATGGCACCAGAAGAGCAACCGTTTCGATTATTTCTGGAGGCGTTATTTCTTTCTGATATTGTTTGGGCGTCCAGACCTTTTTGCAGTTACGGCATTGAATGCGTTGCGAACCTCGTGGATTGTGACCATAACAAATCGTCTCTGTGCCATAACATACCGGGCAGAAATGGCCCTTTTCAGAGGCCCACGTAGATAAGTGAACTGACAACCAGTCACGAAATTGTTGTTCGTCAAACAACGGTGGGTAGCTTCCACATGCCCGGCAGTGCAATGCTGCATAACCCAGTCGATAGTCAGGCCAGCTGTAATCTGTCGATGTTGACCGTCCTAAATTACGGCAACCAAACGACTTGCAGGCATTAATCGTAAACAGAGTCGACATATATCACCAACGATTTCACAAGGTCGTTGATTTTGTCCGGCAACGCTCCCTTGTGGATGTGATTACTCTCACATAAATAACTCTTTCAGAACGTAATGTAGCAATCCTTTAAATCACTGAAAGGGACTATTTATGAAAATTAAAATACTTGCTGCGGGTATCGCATTAACACTGCCGTTCTGGGCTTGCGCCAAAGATGTCACTATCATTTATACCAACGATCTCCATGCACATGTAGAGCCTTATAAAGTGCCGTGGATTGCTGACGGTAAACGAGATATTGGCGGCTGGGCAAATATCACTACGCTGGTTAAACAAGAAAAAGCAAAAAATAAAGCGACATGGTTTTTTGATGCGGGTGACTATTTTACCGGGCCCTATATCAGCAGCCTGACCAAAGGCAAAGCTATTATCGATATTATGAATACCATGCCGTTTGATGTCGCCACAATAGGCAACCATGAATTTGACCACGGCTGGGACAACACATTATTACAGTTGAGTCAGGCAAAATTCCCTATTGTGCAGGGCAATATTTTTTATCAGAACAGCAGTAAATCATTCTGGGATAAGCCCTATACCATCATCGAAAAAGACGGCGTAAAAATAGGCGTTATAGGTTTGCACGGTGTATTTGCCTTTAATGACACGGTATCCGCTGCCACGCGAGTGGGTATTGAGGCGCGCGATGAAATTAAATGGCTACAACGTTATATCGATGAACTCAAAGGCAAGGTTGATTTGACCGTCGCCCTGATCCACGAAGGTGTTCCGGCCCGCCAGTCCAGTATGGGAGGCACGGATGTGCGTCGCGCGTTGGATAAAGATATTCAGACGGCAAGTCAGGTGAAAGGGCTGGATATTTTGATCACCGGACATGCGCATGTGGGTACACCGGAACCGATTAAAGTCGGCAATACGCTGATCCTCTCTACTGACAGCGGCGGGATTGATGTGGGTAAACTGGTTCTCGACTACAAAGAGAAGCCGCATAAATTTACGGTGAAAAGCTTCGAGCTTAAAACCATTTACGCCGACGAGTGGAAGCCCGATCCACAAACGAAACAGGTGATTGACGGCTGGAATAAAAAGCTTGATGAAGTGGTGCAACAAACGGTGGCGCAATCGCCGGTTGAATTAAAACGTGCCTATGGTGAATCGGCATCCCTCGGGAACCTGGCGGCTGACGCTTTACTGGTAGCGGCGGGTAAAAACACCCAATTGGCTTTAACCAACTCTGGCGGTATTCGCAATGAGATCCCCGCAGGGGCGATTACGATGGGCGGCGTCATCAGTACCTTCCCGTTCCCCAACGAACTGGTGACGATGGATCTCACGGGTAAACAATTACGCAGTTTGATGGAACACGGCGCAAGTTTAAGTAATGGCGTTTTACAGGTATCGAAAGGCCTGGAAATGAAGTACGACAGCAGTAAGCCGGTTGGTCAGCGGGTTATCTCACTGACTCTGAATGGCAAACCGATTGAAGATGCGACGATTTACCCTATTGCTACTCAATGTTTCCTTGCTGATGGTGGAGATGGTTTCACCGCCTTTACCGAAGGAAAAGCACGCAACACAACGGGCGGTTATTACGTTTATCACGCCGTGGTTGATTACTTCAAAGCGGGCAATACCATCACGGATGAACAGCTCAACGGTATGCGTGTGAAAGATATCAAGTAAACATACGCATTGAGTTGGTTTACACCTTATTGCCGGATGATGATATTGACGTATATCTCATTCGGCATTTGTATTACGCCGATTCCCGCACCACCAGTTGCCCGGAAAGCGCAATTCTTTGGGTTTGCAAATCCGGGTCTTTTAATTTGCGAATCATCAGGGTCGCTGCCTGGCGTCCGGTTTCTTCACTGGCGGAAGATACATAGGTGAAAACAGGAGAGGTCAGGTTGATATGCAGCATATCTTCAAAACCAATTAGCGCTACCTGCTGGGTCAGAAAGACGTCTTTCCCGACGGTGCGCCCCACCTGATGTATGCCGTTGATGCTGCCAATCATAGCGTCGGGCGAATGGCAGAGCAGGGCGGTAATGGCGTTGTTATTTTCCAGCAGCTGGCGCGTTGCCATGCTGGCAGCCCAGGTGTCACCGTCACAGGCTGGCGTGAACTCGTCACGACAAGCAATGCCAAATTTTGCCAGGGTCTGGCGAAAACCAACCAGTCGCTGCTGACGGATAAGATCACTTTCTCTGCCACCGAGATAGGCAATGTAACGATGGCCGCGCTCAATTAAATAACGTGTGGCAAGACTTGCTGCCTGCTGGTTGTCACGCAACACCAGGTTGCACTCATCTTTGATAGGCGTTTGTGACGCGACAACAAGGGGAAGCGAACACTGGCGGATTAGTGTGGGGAGGGTTTCACGATGCGCATCGGAAGCCAGATAAATCACTCCGGCAACACCTTGTTGCTTGAAGGAAAGTAAACAACGTTCAAGATGTTCATGTTCGTTCTGTGGTTGCCCGAGGAATACCATATAGCCCCTGGCTTCCAGTTCCTGAACAATACTGGCCATCACTTTGATGGAAAAGCTATTGCTAAAATCACGTAAAATCAGTCCGATAAGATTTGAAGTGTGGGAACGTAAATTGGCGGCGGCAACATTATGCACGTAGCCCAGTTCGTCAATAGCAGCATGAACTTTCCCGATGGTCGCCTCCGAGATTTTCCCTTTCTGGCGCAACACTAGCGACACAGTAGAGACGGAAACTCCGGCTCTTTTGGCAACATCAATTATGCTGACTTTCTTCAAACTCACTCCCTGAACAACGTTGATTCTTTAAATAGCAAGAAGGTTCTGGTCAGGGACCAGAACCTCTGACATCGAGTAATCTTAAGGCTATTTACCGATCATCGTCGACATGGTTTGCGCGATAAATTGCGCTCGCGCGCCAAAAATGACCTGAATGCCGTTATTGCCGACAAAAACCACGCCACGGGCGCCAATATTATTCAGACCATCCTGATCCACCGCTTCTTTATCAGAGACTTCCAGACGTAAACGCGTGATGCAGGAGCCTACCGATTTAATGTTTTGCTGACCGCCAAGCAGCGTGATGATTTCTGTTGCCAGTTCGTCATCGGTTTTATCATTAGCGCTAACCGTAGTTTCGGTGCGACCAGGTGTTTTCACATCAAAACGACGAATAACAAAGCGGAAGGTGAAGTAGTAGATCACCGCCATTGGCACGCCGACGATAATGGCGCTCAGGAAGTTGGTTTTGTAGCCGTTAAAGGATGGCAGGATGCCAAACGAAATATAGTCAATCAGCCCCGCAGAGAAGGATTTGGCAATATGTGCATGCAGCAGATACATCGCCATATAGGAAAGGCCCGCCATGATGGCATTGAAGACATACAGCACAGGGGCGACAAAGATAAATGTAAATTCAACGGGTTCTGTAATACCGGTCAGGAAACAGGTTAATGCGGCAGAGAACAGAATACCGGCGGCAATTTTCTTATTTTTGGTGTGTGCTTCATGGTACATCGCCAGACACGCCGCAGGCAGCGCGAACAGCATGAGCGGGAACTCGCCCTGTAAAAACTTACCTGCGTTATGGTAGCTGTCGCTACTGAACGATTTCACACCTTCTTCCAGCATTTTGAACCAAATTGTTTGGTCACCGTGGATTGTTTGCCCTGCCTGGGTGGTGTAATCACCAAAAGAGTACCAGAACGACGGATACCAGATGTGGTGCAGCCCAAGCGGAATGAGCGCACGTTCTGTCACACCAAAAATAAAGGTCGATGCCGCTTGGTTATCACCATTGACGATAACTGATAGTGCATCGATTCCCGACTGAATATGTTGCCAGACATAGGGCAGTAACAAGCCAAGGATGAAGGAAAGAAAAGCTGTCGCGATAGCCACGAAGCGTTTGCCGGAGAAAAAACCAAGGAATTCTGGCAATTGCATGGTATGAAAACGGTTGTAACACCACGCTGCCAGAATCCCGCATATCAGGCCGCCAAAAACGCCCATTTGCAGTGTGGGGATACCCACCACCATCGCGTATTTGCCGCCTTGCCCGGCCATTTCTGGCGTGATGCTAAGTACGGTGCTGATGGTGATATTGGTGACAAAAACGGAAACGGCTGCGGATAACGCCGCAATTCCCGATTCAGAAGCCAGCCCTACGGCGGAACCGATAGCAAAAAGCATCGGCAAGTTATCAAAAATAATGCCGCCTGCATTCATCATCAAAGGCAAATGGAATTTATCGCCGAACGCCAGTAACAACCCAGCGGCAGGCAGAAGCGAAATTGGCAGCATTAGGGCGCGACCAATCATCGACAATTTAGAAAGTGACTTCACGAAACTCGACATCAGATTCATGCTGATTTCCCCCGAATAGCGCATAAATCTGCGCGAATTAGTCTTTTTTTGTATAAGTAGAACGTTCTAGTAGAACGTTCTACTTATCGTGGGGGATGCATAATTGCTCTGCAACATAATTTTGGAGAAATTGTTAATAGTTTGAAGTAGTTCAAATAATAAACATGCAGTATTGAATGCAAATTATGGTATCTATTTGTTTTATTTAAATAAGTGTCCAGCTAACACAGACGAGCATATTAATTAACTCTTATTTAAATAAATTTGAAGCCGATGGTTTATCCGTTTATTCATTACTTCGCGCGCGATAATGTGAGAGAACCCATTTACTCCCACATTCAAATGAAGAAAATTCATCTTCCCTGATTTTTCCTCACCATCATGGGGCATTTTTCGGTTGACGCCCCTCGGCTTTTCCTTCATCTTTACATCTGGACGTCTAAATGGATAGATGTTCACAACACAACATATAACTACAAGCGATTGATGAGGTAAGGTATGAGCTTTTTTCACGCCAGCCAGCGGGATGCCCTGAATCAGAGCCTGGCCGAAGTCCAGGGGCAGATTAATGTTTCGTTCGAATTTTTCCCGCCGCGTACCAGTGAAATGGAGCAGACCCTGTGGAACTCCATCGATCGTCTTAGTAGCCTGAAACCGAAATTTGTTTCAGTGACCTATGGCGCAAACTCCGGTGAGCGCGACCGCACGCACAGCATTATTAAAGGCATTAAAGATCGCACCGGTCTGGAAGCGGCGCCGCATCTTACCTGCATTGATGCGACGCCTGCCGAGCTGCGGACCATCGCCCGCGACTACTGGAATAACGGTATTCGCCATATCGTGGCGCTGCGTGGCGACCTGCCGCCGGGAAGCGGTAAGCCGGAAATGTATGCCTCTGACCTGGTGACGCTGTTAAAAGAGGTCGCGGATTTCGATATCTCCGTGGCGGCGTATCCGGAAGTGCATCCGGAAGCGAAAAGCGCCCAGGCGGATTTGCTTAACCTGAAACGCAAAGTGGACGCCGGAGCCAATCGCGCGATTACTCAGTTCTTCTTCGATGTCGAAAGCTACCTGCGTTTTCGCGATCGTTGTGTTTCGGCGGGTATTGATGTGGAAATCATTCCGGGCATTTTGCCCGTCTCTAACTTTAAACAGGCGAAGAAATTTGCTGACATGACCAACGTGCGTATTCCGGCGTGGATGGCGCAAATGTTTGATGGTCTGGATGATGACGCCGAAACCCGCAAGCTGGTGGGTGCGAATATTGCGATGGATATGGTGAAGATTTTAAGCCGTGAAGGGGTGAAAGATTTCCACTTCTATACGCTTAACCGCGCTGAAATGAGTTACGCGATTTGCCATACGCTGGGTGTTCGACCTGGTTTATAAGTGCTTTGGTTTCTGTAAAAATCACACGGTGATCACAAAATTAAAACAAAGCACAAAATGCCTCCTCGAAGCGAGGGGGCAGACAAGTAAAACTATTGACTCGCTTTTTCTCCTTCATTCCTTAAAAGAACAGAGAGAAAACAGGGATAAAACCCTTTTTTATAAGGTATTTGTCCGTAATCGGACATAATCAAAAAGGCTTATTTAAGATCAATTTGATCTACATCTCTTTAACTAATGATATGTAAGATCCCAACTATCGCATCCGTGGATTAATTCAATTATAACTTCTCTCTAACGCTGTGTATCGTAAGGGTAACACTGTAGAGGGAGTATATTGATGAGCACGTCAGACGATATCCATAACACAACAGCAGCCGGAAAATGCCCGTTCCATCATGGCGGTCATGACCAGAGCGCCGGTGCGGGAACAACCACTCATGACTGGTGGCCAAAACAACTCCGTGTTGACCTGTTAAACCAACATTCTAACCGTTCTAACCCACTGGGTGAGGACTTCGACTACCGCAAAGAATTTAGCAAGCTAGATTACTACGGCCTGAAAAAAGATCTGAAAGATCTGCTGACAGAGTCTCAACCGTGGTGGCCAGCAGACTGGGGCAGCTACGCTGGTCTGTTTATTCGTATGGCCTGGCACGGCGCGGGGACTTACCGTTCAATTGATGGTCGTGGCGGCGCGGGTCGTGGTCAGCAACGTTTTGCGCCGCTCAACTCCTGGCCGGATAACGTCAGTCTGGATAAAGCGCGTCGTCTGTTGTGGCCAATCAAACAAAAATATGGTCAGAAAATCTCCTGGGCCGACCTGTTTATCCTCGCGGGTAACGTGGCGCTGGAAAACTCCGGCTTCCGTACCTTCGGTTTTGGTGCCGGTCGTGAAGACGTCTGGGAACCGGATCTCGACGTAAACTGGGGTGATGAAAAAACCTGGCTTGCCCACCGTAACCCGGAAGAACTGGCAAAACGCCCATTAGCAGCAACCGAAATGGGGCTGATTTACGTTAACCCGGAAGGACCAAATGCCAGCGGCGAACCGCTTTCTGCGGCTGCAGCTATTCGCGCGACATTTGGCAATATGGGGATGAACGACGAAGAAACCGTTGCGCTGATCGCGGGTGGTCATACGTTAGGTAAAACTCACGGCGCAGGCCCGGCAACGCACGTAGGTCCTGATCCAGAAGCGGCCCCGATCGAAAACCAGGGCTTAGGCTGGAAAAGTGATTTTGGTTCCGGTGTCGGTGCTGATGCCATTACGTCAGGTCTGGAAGTCGTCTGGACCCAGACGCCGACCCAGTGGAGCAACTATTTCTTCGAAAACCTGTTCAAGTATGAGTGGGTACAGACTCGTAGCCCGGCAGGCGCCATCCAGTTTGAAGCCGTAGATGCACCGGAAATTATCCCGGATCCGTTCGATCCGTCGAAGAAACGTAAGCCGACGATGCTGGTCACTGACCTGACGCTGCGTTTTGATCCAGAGTTTGAGAAGATTTCACGTCGCTTCCTTGACGATCCGCAAGCGTTCAACGAAGCCTTTGCCCGTGCGTGGTTCAAACTGACGCACAGGGATATGGGGCCGAAATCTCGTTACATCGGACCGGAAGTGCCGAAAGAAGATCTGATCTGGCAAGATCCGCTGCCACATGCGTTCTTCAACCCGAGCGAGGAAGATATCCTTAACCTGAAGACGGCGATTGCTGAGTCTGGTCTCTCTGTGAGCGAGCTGGTTTCTGTTGCCTGGGCTTCTGCCTCCACCTTCCGCGGTGGGGATAAACGTGGCGGTGCCAACGGTGCGCGTCTGGCATTAGCTCCGCAGCGCGACTGGGAGGTTAATGCCGCAGCAGCACGCGCATTGCCGGTGCTGGAGGGGATCTATAAATCCTCACACACGGCTTCACTCGCTGACATTATTGTTCTCGCCGGTGTTGTTGGTGTCGAAAAAGCGGCGAGTGCTGCGGGTATCAGCATCAGTGTTCCGTTCACACCAGGTCGCGTAGATGCACGTCAGGATCAGACGGATATCGAGATGTTCGAGCTGCTCAAACCTGTTGCTGATGGTTTCCGTAACTATCGCGCTGCGTCGGGCGAGGCTACCACTGAATCACTGCTGATCGATAAAGCGCAGCAACTGACGCTGACTGCACCAGAAATGACTGTGCTGGTGGGCGGGATGCGTGTGCTGGGCGCCAACTTCGATGGTAGCAAAAACGGTGTCTTCACTGACCGCGTTGGCGTATTGAGCAATGACTTCTTCGTGAACTTGCTGGATATGCGTTACGAGTGGAAAGCGACCGACGAATCGAAAGAGCTGTTCGAAGGCCGTGACCGTGAAACGGGTGAAGTGAAATACACTGCCAGCCGTGCGGATCTGGTATTTGGTTCTAACTCCGTCCTGCGTGCGCTGGCAGAAGTTTACGCCAGCAGCGATGCCCACGAGAAGTTTGTCAAAGACTTCGTGGCGGCATGGGTGAAAGTGATGAACCTCGACCGTTTCGACCTGCTGTAACCTGACCTTCTTCAGCGACTGCCTTTCAGGCAGTCGCTGAAGTTTCTTTACCGGCGTATAGTGTCCACAGGAAAACTACACACTGGATCTCTCATGTCTGCCGCAGGAAAGAGCAACCCACTGGCAATCAGTGGCTTGGTTGTGCTCACACTTATCTGGAGTTATAGCTGGATTTTCATGAAGCAAGTCACCAGCTACATCGGTGCCTTCGACTTCACCGCCTTACGCTGCATTTTCGGCGCTCTCGTTTTATTCATCGTTCTTTTGTTACGTGGTCGCGGAATGCGCCCGACGCCGTTTAAATACACCTTAGCCATTGCCCTGTTACAAACCTGCGGGATGGTTGGCCTGGCGCAGTGGGCGCTGGTCAGCGGTGGAGCGGGGAAAGTGGCGATCCTGAGCTATACCATGCCGTTCTGGGTGGTGATTTTCGCCGCGTTGTTTCTCGGTGAACGCCTGCGACGCGGGCAATATTTCGCGATTCTGATTGCCGCTTTCGGTTTATTTTTGGTGTTGCAGCCGTGGCAACTCGATTTCTCTTCGATGAAAAGCGCCATGCTGGCGATCCTCTCCGGCGTCAGTTGGGGGGCGAGCGCCATTGTCGCTAAACGCCTTTACGCCCGTCATCCGCGCGTGGATTTATTGTCGTTAACATCCTGGCAGATGCTGTATGCGGCGCTGATGATGAGTGTGGTCGCTTTACTGGTACCGCAACGTGAAATTGACTGGCAGCCCACCGTGTTCTGGGCGCTGGCCTACAGTGCGATTCTGGCGACGGCGCTGGCGTGGAGCTTATGGTTGTTTGTATTGAAAAACTTGCCTGCCAGTATTGCCAGCTTAAGTACTCTGGCGGTTCCCGTTTGCGGCGTACTCTTTTCCTGGTGGCTGCTCGGTGAAAATCCTGGTGCGGTTGAAGGTAGCGGTATTGTGCTGATTGTGCTGGCACTGGCGCTGGTGAGCCGTAAGAAAAAAGAAGCCGTCAGTGTAAAAAGGATCTGAATTTTTTCTTCATGTGGGGCGATCGCTTATTTAACAAAATACCGATAGTGCCCCACCATCCGCCAGCTAAACAGTACATCTTCTTCCTGCGCACCTGCGCCAATGTTATGTATCACCAGCGGCGTACCGTCGCGGGCGAAGCCATCTGACACCACCCCAATATGTGCCAGCCCGTTGTCCAGTTGCCAGGAGACAATATCACCCGCTTGATAGTCACCGGCGTTTTTGCTGGTGGGGCGTGTTTTATCGTGGCGGGTAAACCAGGTTTCCAGATTAGGCACCCGACGGTGATCGATGTTGCTGTCCGGGCGCTTTAACTTCCATTTTTGTGGGTACTCGGCAAAATTCTTCGCCATATCTTCGTGCACCAGTTTCTGCAAATCGACCTTCTGGCTGCGCAAGGCGCGGATCACCACATCGGAACATACGCCGCGTTCTTGCGGGACATCACCGCCAGGATAAGTAAGCTGCACATATGCCGGATCGTAAAATAGCGTGCTGCCGATTTGCTGTCTGGCACCGTCTGCGATGGCAAGGTTGGTGTTGGCCTGGATTTGTACCACGGTTGGTGGAACGGCGGGAGATTTTAAGGAGTGGCTGGTAAATGCCGTTAGCAGGCTGACCAGCGCCAGTGAAGCTTTCATCTGTTTCGTCCGTGAAAATAAGAGTCACAGATTCGACCTTCCGGGCTAACGATTGTTCTGTGGAGAAAATGTCCAGAAGCGGATGAAAAACTCCCAATCAACGTGGGAGTTTCAGATTACTGGCACAGAGTGCCGGATGCGGCGTGAACGCCTTATTCGGCCTACAAAAGCACGCAAATTCAATATATTGTAGAGATTACGTAGGCCTGATAAGCGTAGCGCATCAGGCAATTTTGCGTTCAAACTCCCGGACAAGCCGGGAGTTTGGAGTAGGTTATTCCCACTCTTGCAGGAAACGCTGACCGTACTGGTCGGCTACCAGCAGTGCGGCGTAAACCTGATCTGGCGTCGCGCCGCCAGGCATGTTGTGAATGGTTTCACCTTCTGCACATGCCGCTTCTGCCACAATTCGCATTTTCGCCGGGACATCTTCTTTAATATCCAGTTGAGCGAGAGTTATTGGCAAACCTACCGCATGGCTAAGTGCAGCTACGGTTTCGATTTCCTCAACCGGCGCGTTTTCCAGAACCAGCTGCGTCAGCGTACCGAATGCCACTTTTTCACCGTGATAATAGTGATGCGCATCCGGGATAGCGGTCAGGCCGTTATGCACCGCATGAGCCGCCGCCAGACCACCGCTTTCAAAACCAACGCCGCTCAAATAGGTGTTCGCTTCAATCACGCGCTCCAGCGCCGGAGTCACTACATGCTGTTCGGCGGCAAGCATCGCTTTTTCGCTTTCTTCCAGCAGGGTGTTGTAGCACAGTTCAGCCAGCGCCAGCGCCGCCTGAGTACACTTACCGCCCGCCATCGTGGTTGCGCCGCTACGAGAGCAGGCACGCGCTTCAAACCAGGTCGCCAGCGCATCACCGATACCCGCTGCTAACAGACGCGCAGGTGCGCCCGCGACGATTTTAGTATCGACAATGACCATATTCGGGTTATTTGGCAGCAGCAGATAGCGGTCAAACTCACCATCATCGGTGTAGATAACAGACAATGCGCTGCACGGTGCGTCGGTAGAGGCGATAGTCGGTGCGATCGCTACCGGAACACCCATGAAATGTGCCAGCGCTTTGGCAGTATCGAGGGTTTTTCCGCCACCGATACCGAGAATTGCGCCACACTGCGCAGTCTCCGCGATGCCACGCAGACGGTCGATCTCATTTTGCGAACATTCACCGCCAAACGGCGCAATTTCTACTACCAGCCCGGCATCTTTAAAGCTTTGCTCGACGGTTGCCTGAGCAAAACCTAATACAAATTTATCGCCAACAACCAACCAACGTTCTGCCAGCGGCTTCAGGTATTCGCCCAGGCGATTAATGACATCAGCGCCCTGGATGTATTTACCCGGTGATTGAATAATGCGGTCCATAATTGCTCCTTTAGAGATGAGTAGTGCCAAATGCGGCATTCCAGTCGTGTTCGAACTTCTCTATAGCTGACTCTACCGCAGGGGTGTTGAGCATTTGTTGCGCTACATCTAAGGGCAGTGTGATGGATTCACATCCTGCCAACAAACAATCCAGCGCCTGACGCGGCGTTTTAAAGCTGGCAGCCAGCACCATGCTTTCTGGCGCGTGCATTTCCAGTAACGCTTGCAGCTCCTGGACGGTACGAATGCCGTCTCCGCCCTGAGCGTCCACGCGATTTACATAGGGAGCAACGTATTTTGCCCCTGCCAGCGCGGCCAGTAACCCTTGTGCGGCGCTATATACAGCGGTGCCAAGTGTAGTAATGCCCTCTTTTTTCAGCATCTTAATGGCGGCCAGACCTTCGGAGGTCACCGGGATTTTCACCACAATGCCCGGAATGGCGTCGCGCAGGCGCTTCGCTTCTTCCACCATTCCCTGCGCATCACGACTCATGGTCTGTGCAAACAGAATGCCTTCATCACCAATCGCTTTTTGCAGACGCGGTAGCACTTCCCAGATGGACTCCTTGCTGGCAGCGATAATGCTCGGGTTAGTTGTCACCCCGGCAATCGGGAATATGCGTGCCAGACGTTCGACTTCTGCGACGTTAGCGGTGTCCAGATACAGTTCCATGATGTTTCCTTTTACAGTTCCAGTTCATGTTGCAGCAGGCTGGCGATAGCGTCGGCAGAGGCGGCGTTAACCAGCGCGTTACGGAATTCTTCGTGCATGATGCGACGAGCGAGGCGCGAGAAAATGCGCATATGCTGATCGCCCGCGGCGTGTTTGTTCAGGGTTAACATAATGATGAATTGCGCTTCATCATCGCCCCAGCGCACCGGCGCTTGCAGACGCGCTACACTGATGGTGGATTGCTCAATGTGTTCTGATTTGCTGTGGGGAATGGCAAAACTAAAGCCCAGACCGGTAGAGAAGACCGCCTCGCGTGCCCACAAGTCGGCTTCCAGTTTACGCGGATAGCGGCAGCGGCCAGCCAGCAGCAGGTTATCGGTCATGCCTTTGAGCACTTCTTCTTTGCTGCGCCAGTCGCTTTCCAGCGTGATGCACTCGGCAGTGACCAGCGGTGCGTCCTGTTGCGTCATACGGAATTGCGCCAGCAGGTGTTCCACTTCCAGCGAAGTCCGGCAGGCCATTGCCTGGTTGAGCAACTGGCGGCATTCGCGGCTATCAAGCTGTGCCATTCGCGCTTTCGCGGCCGGAATCGACGGCGCGCTCATGCTCAGCTCATCCAGCCCTAAACCAATCAGCAACGGCAGCACGGAACCTTTCGCCCCCAGTTCACCGCACAGACCAATCCATTTTCCCTGGCGATGCACCGCCTGCACGGCGTAATCGAGCGCCCGCAAGAATGCCGGATTCAGGCTGTTGTAGTGACGAGTAACCTTAGCGTTATCGCGATCCACCGCCAGCAGATACTGCGTCAGGTCATTACTGCCGATACTAAAGAAATCAATCTCTTCACAGCATTGATCGATGATGAACATCACCGACGGCACTTCCAGCATAATGCCGAGCTGGATCTTCTCATCAAACGGAATGTGTTCGTTACGCAGTTGCTGTTTGGCTTCCGCCAGTTTTTCTTTCACCCATAAGATCTCTTCCATTGAGGAGATCATCGGGATCATGATTTTCAGGCTGCCGTGAGCAGAGGCGCGCAGGATCGAGCGTAGTTGTGTGGTGAACAGCGAGGCGTATTCTTCATAAATACGCACCGCGCGATAACCGAGGAACGGGTTAGCTTCTGCCGGAATGTTCAGATAATCAACGGGTTTGTCACCGCCAATATCCATAGTGCGCACAATAATGCTGCGCCCGTTGGCGGACTCCAGCGCCTGACAAAAAATGTTGTACAGCTCGCTTTCGCCCGGTGCACTGGTGCGATCCATATAGAGCATTTCAGTACGGAACAAACCAACGCCTTCCGCGCCATTGCCAAATGCGGCCTGCGCTTCCACGGAGTGGGCGATGTTCGCCGCGACTTCGATACGAATACCGTCAGCGGTACGCGCTTGCTGGGTCAGCCAGACACGCTGTTGCTCACGCAGAGCGTCCTGTACGCGGGCTTCTTGCTGATAATAACGGGCCACGGCTTCCCCTGGCTCAACCACAATTGCCCCGGCGTTGCCGTCGATATAAATCGTTTGTTGCTGCCACGGGGTAAGGGCATCGATATCCACACCAACCAGCGTCGGAATGTTGAACGAACGAGCAAGAATTACCGTATGTGACGTAGTGCCGCCGCTTTTCAGTAACAAACCTTTGAGGTGATTTTTATCCAGTTCGAGAAACTGACTGGGGGTCAGCTCATCCGCCATACAAATAGATGACTGCGTCAGCTTGCCCGGTGCCGGGAAGCGTTGTTCACCGTAGATTTGCTGAAGCAGCTGGAAGCAGACATCGCGTACGTCCAGCGCACGCTCTTGCAGGTAGCTACTGCTGGAACGGGCGAACTCTTCGCAAAAGTGATTCGCACTGGCGACAATCGCTTCGGCGCAGCTTAATCCGGCACTGACGCCTGCCAGTAAATGTTCGCGCAGGGAAGTATCGCCAGCCAGTGATCGGTGCGCTTCCAGAATCGCGCTGGTGGCACCGTCGCTATCCAGCAGACGAAACTCAATGTTTTTCATCACCAGCGTCAGGCCGTTTTCCAGTGCGGATTGCTCGGCGTCGACGTCTTTGGCAGCGGGAAGATTACCCAGCGCGTTGAGATCTAAAGAAGATATTGGCGTCAGAATGCCGCCTGCGCTACCGCTACATACGGTGCGGGCGCGAATAATGCGCGGATTCAAATTAGTGAGTGAAACCGGCAGCGGCTCCAGCTCGTCAGATTTAACTTCTGCCAGCGGCGCGTCGCAGTGGGGGAATTCATCACGTAACCACTGGCTCAAGCGCTGGTGTGCTGCTTGTTCGTCAGCCCCGGAAATCAGTAACTGGCAGTTATCGCCCACCAGTGTATCGGTGCCAATCAGCGCCAGGGCGCTTTTGGCGTTGCCTTTACGGTCAGTACGCAGGTTATGCCACTCAATTTGAGATGAAAAAGTATTACACAGCGTTTCAACGTGGCTTGCCGGACGCGCATGTACGCCGTTAGGCAGCTCACAAATAAATTCCACAATCAGGGCCATTGCCTCTCTCCCGGTACGGTTTTCTGTTTACAGGATAAGAGCGCATGGCAACGACCTGCCATGTGACAAATCTGCCAAAAGCTGGACAAATGTAATGTAACCGCCAATTTGCGACGCGTCTCACAAGACGCGCCATTCCGGCATGATTCCGAGTTAACGCAAGTTATGAGGCGGATCGCATTTTTGTACTGACATTACAAAAATCCAGTAAATGGCCTTTTTATCCACTGTTTGACCTGCTTGCGATTGCCTATTGTTTCTCCCATCAAAAAATATGGACATAGGCTTGGGTAAGCCTGGGAGCGACTTATGAATGAGTTGGTACAGATCCTGAAAAACACTCGTCAGCACTTAATGACGGGCGTTTCACACATGATTCCCTTCGTGGTATCGGGCGGTATTTTGCTGGCGGTTTCCGTCATGTTGTATGGCAAAGGCGCAGTGCCGGATGCCGTAGCCGATCCGAATCTGAAAAAACTGTTTGATATCGGCGTTGCGGGTTTGACGCTAATGGTGCCTTTCCTCGCCGCTTACATCGGTTATTCCATTGCAGAACGCTCTGCGCTGGCTCCGTGCGCTATCGGTGCCTGGGTTGGCAACAGCTTTGGTGCAGGCTTCTTTGGTGCGCTGATCGCCGGGATCATCGGCGGCATTGTGGTGCATTACCTGAAGAAAATCCCGGTGCATAAAGTTCTGCGCTCGGTGATGCCTATCTTCATTATTCCGATCGTCGGTACCTTAATTACCGCTGGCGTCATGATGTGGGGGCTGGGCGAGCCGGTAGGCGCGTTGACTAACAGCCTGACTCAGTGGCTTCAGGGTATGCAGCAAGGCAGCGTGGTGATGCTGGCGGTGATTATGGGGCTGATGCTGGCGTTCGATATGGGCGGCCCGGTTAACAAAGTGGCCTATGCGTTTATGCTGATTTGCGTCGCTCAGGGTGTTTATACCGTGGTGGCAATTGCTGCCGTGGGGATCTGTGTTCCGCCGCTGGGCATGGGGCTGGCAACGCTGATTGGCCGTAAAAATTTCTCTGCGGAAGAGCGCGAAACCGGTAAAGCGGCGCTAGTAATGGGCTGTGTTGGCGTCACTGAAGGGGCGATTCCTTTCGCTGCCGCCGATCCGTTGCGTGTCATTCCTTCCATTATGGTGGGGACTGTCTGTGGCACGGTGACCGCTGCAATGGTAGGTGCGCAGTGCTATGCAGGCTGGGGTGGTCTGATTGTGCTGCCGGTGGTTGAAGGCAAGTTGGGTTACATCGCGGCAGTGGCTGTTGGGGCTGTAGCAACGGCTATCTGCGTTAACGTGCTGAAAAGTCTGGCGCGTAAAAATGGGTCTTCGACTGATGAGAAGGAAGACGACCTGGATCTGGATTTTGAAATTAATTAATTGAGGAACGAGCCATGACGAAAATTATTGCAGTAACCGCATGTCCTTCAGGTGTTGCCCATACCTATATGGCGGCAGAGGCGCTGGAAAGTGCCGCGAAAGCGAAAGGCTGGGAAGTAAAAGTGGAAACCCAGGGCTCGATTGGTCTGGAAAATGAACTGACTGCGGAAGACGTGGCGAGCGCCGATATGGTGATTCTGACCAAAGATATCGGCATCAAATTTGAAGAGCGTTTTGCAGGCAAGACCATCGTGCGTGTCAATATCAGCGACGCGGTTAAACGCGCTGACGCCATTATGAGCAAAATTGAAGCTCATCTGACACAAACCGCTTAAGTTCTTATCCCGCCCGTAAGGGCGGGTTCGCTTTCCCACAGGAGTTCCTCATGACGAATCGTATCTCTCGCCTCAAAACTGCATTGTTTGCCAATACCCGTGAAATCTCGCTAGAGCGGGCGCTGCTTTATACCGCCAGCCATCGGCAAACCGAAGGCGAGCCAGTGATATTGCGCCGGGCGAAAGCGACAGCGTATATCCTTGAACACGTTGAAATTTCGATTCGTGATGAAGAACTGATTGCCGGTAACCGCACCGTAAAACCGCGCGCCGGGATTATGTCGCCGGAAATGGACCCTTACTGGTTGCTGAAAGAGCTGGATCAATTCCCGACGCGCCCGCAAGACCGTTTCGCCATTAGCGAAGAAGACAAACGTATCTACCGTGAAGAGTTGTTCCCGTACTGGGAAAAACGTTCGATGAAAGATTTCATCAACGGGCAGATGACGGATGAAGTAAAAGCCGCGACCAGCACGCAGATTTTCAGTATCAACCAGACGGATAAAGGTCAGGGGCACATTATTATTGATTACCCGCGCCTGCTGAATCATGGGCTGGGTGAGCTGGTGGCGCAGATGCAGCAACATTGTCAGCAACAGCCGGAGAATCACTTTTATCAGGCAGCACTGTTACTGCTGGAGGCTTCACAAAAACACATTTTGCGTTACGCCGCCCTGGCGGAAACGATGGCGGCAAACTGCCCGGATGCCCAGCGTCGCGAAGAACTGCTGACTATTGCGGAGATCTCCCGCCATAACGCCGAACATAAGCCGCAGACGTTC
The DNA here is from genome assembly GCF_004212325.1 of Escherichia sp. E13S3. Taxonomy (NCBI): domain Bacteria; kingdom Pseudomonadati; phylum Pseudomonadota; class Gammaproteobacteria; order Enterobacterales; family Enterobacteriaceae; genus Escherichia; species Escherichia sp. E13S3. The sequence continues at coordinate 24,098 of NZ_RHJR01000009.1, read as the reverse complement.
TGGCAGGCGTGCCAGTTATTCTGGTACATGAACATCATTCTGCAATACGAATCCAACGCCAGTTCGCTATCGTTGGGGCGCTTCGACCAGTATATGTTGCCGTTCTATCAGGCATCATTAACCCAGGGCGAAGATCCGGCGTTCCTGAAAGAACTGCTCGAATCTTTATGGGTGAAATGCAACGACATCGTGCTGTTGCGTTCCACCAGTAGCGCGCGTTATTTCGCAGGTTTCCCAACCGGCTATACCGCGCTGCTCGGCGGGTTAACCGAGAATGGACGTAGCGCGGTGAACGTGCTTTCGTTCCTCTGTCTCGACGCCTATCAAAGCGTGCAATTACCGCAACCGAACCTCGGCGTGCGCACTAACGCCTTGATCGACACGCCGTTCCTGATGAAAACCGCAGAAACCATTCGCCTCGGCACGGGTATTCCGCAAATCTTCAACGATGAAGTGGTGGTGCCTGCGTTCCTCAACCGTGGCGTTTCGCTGGAAGATGCGCGCGATTATTCAGTGGTGGGCTGCGTGGAATTATCTATTCCCGGCAGAACCTACGGCTTGCATGACATCGCGATGTTTAACCTGCTGAAAGTGATGGAAATCTGCCTGCATGAAAATGAAGGCAATGCTGCGCTGAGTTATGAAGGTTTACTGGAACAGATCCGCGCCAAGATCAGCCACTACATCACCCTGATGGTTGAGGGCAGCAATATTTGCGATATCGGTCACCGTGACTGGGCACCTGTACCGCTGCTCTCGTCGTTTATCAGCGATTGTCTGGAGAAAGGCCGCGATATTACCGACGGCGGCGCGCGTTATAACTTCTCCGGCGTACAGGGGATCGGTATTGCCAACCTGAGCGATTCTCTCCATGCGTTGAAAGGGATGATTTTTGATCAACAGCGTTTAAGTTTTGACGAATTGCTGTCGGTATTAAAAGCTAACTTCGCAACGCCAGAAGGTGAAAAAGTCCGCGCTCGCTTAATTAACCGCTTCGAGAAATACGGTAATGATATCGACGAGGTGGATAACATCAGCGCCGAACTGTTACGCCATTACTGCAAAGAAGTGGAAAAATACCAGAACCCGCGCGGCGGCTACTTCACGCCGGGGTCGTATACCGTTTCTGCTCACGTCCCGTTGGGATCGGTAGTTGGTGCGACGCCAGATGGTCGTTTTGCTGGGGAGCAGCTGGCAGACGGCGGCTTGTCACCCATGCTGGGTCAGGACGGGCAAGGGCCAACGGCGGTACTGAAGTCAGTCAGTAAGCTCGATAACACGCTGCTTTCTAACGGGACGTTGCTGAACGTGAAATTCACTCCGGCGACCCTGGAAGGTGAAGCGGGATTACGCAAACTGGCCGACTTCTTACGGGCATTTACCCAGCTTAAGTTGCAGCATATTCAGTTTAACGTGGTGAACGCCGACACGTTGCGGGAAGCGCAACAGCGCCCACAAGATTATGCCGGGCTGGTGGTGCGCGTTGCCGGATACAGCGCCTTCTTTGTCGAACTGTCGAAGGAGATCCAGGATGACATCATCCGCCGGACAGCGCATCAGCTGTAACGTTGTAGAAACGCGCCGCGATGATGTGGCGCGCATTTTCAACATTCAGCGTTATTCGCTGAATGACGGCGAGGGCATTCGTACGGTGGTCTTTTTTAAAGGCTGTCCGCATCTTTGCCCGTGGTGTGCTAATCCGGAGTCGATCTCCGGCAAAATCCAGACGGTACGCAGAGAGGCGAAATGTCTGCACTGTGCGAAATGTTTGCGTGATGCGGATGAATGCCCCTCCGGTGCGTTTGAACGGATTGGTCGCGATATCAGCCTTGACGCGCTGGAACGGGAAGTGATGAAAGATGACATTTTCTTTCGCACGTCCGGCGGCGGCGTCACGCTTTCTGGCGGCGAAGTGCTAATGCAGGCGGAGTTTGCTACCCGTTTTTTACAGCGACTGCGGCTGTGGGGTGTGTCATGCGCCATCGAAACTGCCGGAGACGCGCCAGCCAGCAAGCTGTTACCGCTGGCGAAATTGTGCGATGAAGTGTTGTTCGATTTAAAAATTATGGACGCGACTCAGGCGCGGGATGTGGTGAAGATGAATCTGCCACGCGTGCTGGAGAACTTGCGTTTGCTGGTGAGTGAGGGTGTCAACGTGATCCCGCGTTTGCCGCTGATCCCCGGTTTCACGCTCAGCCGGGAGAATATGCAGCAGGCGCTGGACGTGCTGATCCCGCTGAATATCAGGCAGATCCATCTGTTACCGTTTCATCAGTACGGCGAGCCGAAATACCGCTTGCTGGGGAAAACATGGTCGATGAAAGAGGTGTCAGCGCCGTCGTCAGCCGATGTGGCAACAATGCGCGAAATGGCAGAACGGGCCGGATTTCAGGTTACCGTGGGAGGTTAAAATGGCATACCTGGTGGCAGTAACCGCCTGCGTGAGCGGCGTGGCGCATACTTATATGGCGGCGGAACGGCTGGAAAAGTTGTGCCAGATAGAGAAGTGGGGCGTCAGCATTGAAACCCAGGGCGCGCTGGGAACGGAGAATCGATTAGCGGACGAGGATATCCGCCGGGCAGATGTCGCGCTGTTGATTACGGATATTGAGCTTTCCGGTGCCGAGCGATTTGAGCATTGTCGCTACGTGCAATGCAGCATCTACGCATTCCTGCGTGAGCCGCAGCGGGTAATGAGCGCGGTGCGCAAAGTGCTTTCTGCGCCGCAGCAAACCCATCTTATTCTGGAGTAGTCGGTTTTTCTGTCAGTTGGCTGTGGTACTGCCGACGATATTCCGACGGCGAGCGTTCGGTGTTTTTACGAAACAGACGGCAGAAGTAGTTGCTGTCGACAAAGCCGCAGGCGTGCGCCACTTCTTTTACCTTCAGGTCATAGCCTTTCAATAACGTCTTAGCGTGCTCCAGTCGCGTGTGATTCAGGTATTCGTTAAAACCAATGGCCCCCGTTTTTTGAAACAGGTGCGAGAGATAATTTGGCGAAATATAGAATGCCTGTGCGACAGATTCGCGGGTAAGCGCGGAGGCATAGCGTTCGTCGATATAATCACGAATAGCTTCGAATAGAGCCTGGCTGCGTGAGGCTGTCTGGATTTGGCTACCGAGCAAATCGCGGCAGTGGCTAAGCAGACTGGCGACGATAAGCCTTGCCGTTTGCTGCTCCTGTGGCTGCATTTGCATTTCATTGAGCGTTTGTAGCAGAAAAGAACCAATGCGCGGGCCGCGTCGGGCGACGTGCTGTTTCGCCAGATTTTGATACTGTTTGCCATCCCATTGCACGACGCTGAAGCCGAGTTGCTGTTTGCCAAACAGCACGCTAAAGGTGGTCGCGGGTGTTTTCCATTGTGGGAAATTCCAGCCGCCAGCGGGAACGTACAGCACATCGCCGGGAACTAACGTTGCTCCAGCTCCGGTATCAACAAACTCACCTTCCAGCACTATTTCCAGCCGTGGAAAATCGACCTGATACGCAAGATCGGGCGCCGGACCGTTGCTGCTGGCAAAGTAAATCTGACGCAGCGACAGCGGGCCGTTGATCAGGCGGGAGAGCAGATAGCTGACGTCGTGATACATGTTATTCCCTTAGGTATGTAGACGGGAAAACAGTAACTGGCATTATTAAAAAAGGCCACCTGAAAAGTGTGGCCTGAGGGGCGTTCGATGTAAACATTGCGGCAGTTGTATTGCCGGATGCGGCGTAAACGCTTTATCTGGCCTACCGCCGCGATCTGTAGGCCGGATAAGACGCGTCAAGCGTCGCATCCGGCAAATAGCATCTGGCTGATAATTACTGATTACCCACCTGATCGCCATACGGCAGAGTGTCGTAATCGATCAGCGCATTTTTCTTATACGGATTACCAATCCAGCGGGTAGTTTCTTTGAACTGCGGATTCACCACTGAACGGGTTGGATCGTAACCGTCGTAAGATAAGCCCGCCAAATCTGACCAGGTGTGGATCAGTTCCGCCAGGCTGTATTTACGATCAACATCCTGCGAGAAATCACGCGGATGAGTCGCTTGCCATTTTTCCGACGTCCACAGCAGGAACGGAATGGTGTACATATGACGCGTCGGGTTGTCTTCGTTACGCCCCTGAGTTTTGTGCGGCGGCGTGTCGTAAACCTCTTCACCGTGGTCAGAGAAATAAACCAGGAATCCGTTCGGATCTGCTGCTTTAAAGTCTTTAATCAGGCTGGCAACCACATGATCGTTATACAGGTTAGCGTTGTCATAATCGTTATATGACTCCAGCTCTTCTGCGCTTAATCCTGGCGGAACATGATCGGTATTGCCATCAAACTTGCCCTGATTTTCCGGGTAGCGGTATTTGTATTTGATATGCGTACCCAGCAGATGAACGATGATCAGTTTCTTCGGCGCAGGGTCCTTCAGCACTTCCTGGAACGGCTTCAGCACGTTGGTGTCGTATTCACGCGCACTCTGCGTACGTTGCTGGTTCATGTAGTACTGCTTGTCGGTCTGGCGCGAAAATACCGTCAGCATGGTGTTGCGGGCAGTCATCGTCTGCTGGTTGGTTATCCAGAAGGTTTTATAACCTGCCTGTTTCATCATGTTCATCAGCGACGGCTGTGTCAGATACAGGTCCGGGTTCTTTTCGTTGGCAAAGGTCAGCGCCTGTTGCAGGATTTCAATGGTGTACGGACGCGATGTGACCACGTTATTGAACACCGTCAGGTTCGGATCGGTTTTATGCAGCGCATCCAGTTCCGGCGTGGTTTCACGCGGATAGCCGTACAGGCTCATGCGTCCACGCTGGGTCGATTCGCCAATCACCAGCACTAAGGTGCGCGGTTCGTTACCCGATTCGTCTTTGAAATTAGCCAGTGGCGGTAATGCGTTATTTTCATTCAGCAGCTTTGTCAGTGAGTTAAGTTGTTGACGATACTGATAATAGCCGGTCAGAAATTGCCACGGCGCGGCAGGTTCCATGCGAGATGCCAGATTATCCAACGTTTTCTCAAATGGCTTGTGTTTGATAAACGTGTTCATGGCAATAGGGTGCAGAATCAAACCATAAAGCAGGGCAAAAGAGACGATATAACGCCACGGCTTTGGAATATAGACCGGGCGCAGGCGCGTCCACAGCAAAACTGCCACCGCCGTATAGGCCAGCGCGATAAGCACAATCTTCAGGCTGAAATACTGGCTTAAATACTCGCTGGCTTCGTTGGTGTTGGTTTCAAACATCACAAACAGAACGCTCTGCGAGAACTCCTGACCGTAGATGACGTAGTAGCACAACGCTGCCAGAGACGCCGCCCACAGCATTACGCCGATTACCGCTGCGATAATCTTAATCCGCTTCGGAAAGAGGAATACCGGGATCAACCACAGCGAACTGAACAGCAGCGAGTCGCGAATGCCGTTGGTGCCGCTGTAGCCGCTGATGTAAATAATGGCCTGTAACAGGGTAGAGAAAAACCAAAAGTAGAGCAGTGCCCAACCCAGGGCTTTCCAGCTAAAAATGGGTTTAGTCTGGACTTCAGTGGAATGCATAGTAAGAACCCGTTTTGGATAATAGCGCCGAATGTAAGGATAAAACCTTAAGGATATCTGAAGGGATATCCAGAATCTGGGTGAAATGCAGACAGAAATATATTGAAAACGAAGGTGTTAGAACAGAAGTATTTCAGAAAACCCTCGCGCTATTGCACGAGGGTTGATAGAGGAGGGGTGTTAGCCAGTATTACGCATACCTGCTGCAATTCCGGCAATAGTGACCATCAACGCTTGTTCGACGCGGGGATCCGGCTCCTGTCCTTCTTTTTCAGCCTGGCGCGAACGATGCAGCAACTCTGCCTGCAGTACGTTCAGCGGGTCAGTGTATATATTTCGTAGCTGAATAGACTCGGCAATCCACGGTAGATCGGCCATCAGATGGGAGTCGTTGGCAATCGCCAGCACCACTTTGATGTCTTCTTCTTGCAGATTGCGTAACTCTTTACCTAACGGCCACAGTGCTTTGTCGACCAGGCGTTGGTCATAGTATTCCGCCAGCCACAGATCTGCTTTGGCGAATACCATTTCCAGCATACCCAGACGCGTTGAGAAGAACGGCCAGTCGCGGCACATGGCTTCCAGTTCGCTCTGTTTGCCATCTTCCACCACTTTTTGCAGCGCTGTACCTGCACCTAGCCAGGCGGGGAGCATCAGGCGGTTTTGTGTCCAGGCAAAAATCCACGGAATAGCGCGCAGAGACTCGACGCCGCCGGTTGGGCGACGTTTCGCCGGGCGTGAACCTAATGGCAGTTTACCCAGTTCCTGTTCCGGCGTAGCGGAGCGGAAGTAAGGGACAAAGTCTTTGTTTTCACGCACGTATCCGCGGTAGACATCGCAGGAGATGACCGACAGTTCATCCATAATGCGACGCCAGCTCTCTTTCGGCTCCGGTGGTGGCAGCAGGTTAGCTTCCAGAATCGCCCCGGTGTACAGCGACAAGCTGCTAACGGTGATTTCTGGCAGACCGTATTTAAAGCGGATCATCTCGCCCTGCTCGGTTACTCGCAGGCCGCCTTTCAGGCTTCCCGGCGGTTGCGACAGCAGTGCCGCATGGGCAGGTGCGCCGCCGCGACCAATGGAACCACCGCGACCATGGAACAGCGTCAGTTCAATACCCGCTTTTTCGCAGGTTTTGATTAACGCGTCCTGTGCCTGATATTGCGCCCAGGAGGCCGCCATCACGCCCGCATCTTTTGCTGAGTCGGAATAGCCAATCATCACCATCTGTTTGCCCTGAATCAGACCGCGATACCAGTCGATATTTAGCAGTTGGGTCATGACATCGTTGGCGTTGTTCAGGTCATCGAGAGTTTCAAACAGCGGTGCGACTGGCATCGCAAACCCGATACCCGCTTCTTTCAGCAGCAGGTGGACGGCCAGTACGTCGGACGGCGTTTTCGCCATCGAGATCACGTAGGCGGCAATAGAGCCTTGCGGCGCTTCGGCAATCACCTGACAGGTATCAAGTACTTCGCGCGTTTCAGCGCTTGGTTGCCAGTTGCGCGGCAGAAGCGGACGTTTGGAGTTCAGTTCGCGGATCAGGAATGCCTGCTTGTCGGCCTCTGACCAGCTTTCATAATCGCCGATACCGAGATAGCGGGTCAGCTCGCCCAGCGCTTCGGTATGGCGGGTGCTCTCCTGACGGATATCAATACGCACCAGCGGTACGCCGAAACATTTCACGCGGCGCAGGGTGTCGAGCAGATCGCCGTTGGCGATAATACCCATGCCACATGCCTGAAGTGACTGGTAGCAAGCGTAGAGCGGCTCCCACAGTTCTTCGTTCTGCGTCAGCAGGCCTTCTGGTTTTGGCAGTTCTTCGCCTTTCAGACGCGCCTCCAGCCAGGCCTGTGTCGCCATCAGGCGAGAACGCAGGTTTTTCATCAGATAGCGATACGGTTCTGCGGCACCTTCTTCGCCGACCAGCGCCAGCAGTTCTGGGGTGGCCTCAACCATCGACAGTTCAGAAACCAGAACCTGAATATCTTTCAGGAACAGGTCGGTGGCTTTCCAGCGACTGAGCAGCAGGACACGGCGGGTGATATCGGCGGTTACATTAGGGTTGCCGTCGCGGTCGCCGCCCATCCACGAGGTAAAGCGTACCGGAACAAATTCGACCGGCAGCTTATAGCCGAGGTTTTCTTCCAGTTGTTCGTTCAGTTCGCGCAGGTAATTTGGTACGCCTTGCCACAGGCTGTTTTCCACTACGGCAAAGCCCCATTTGGCTTCATCTACCGGGCTTGGACGCAGCTTACGGATTTCATCAGTATGCCAGGACTGAGCAATCAACTGGCGCAGGCGGCGCATCAGCTGGTGGTGTTCGTAGTCGGCGATATCTTTGTTATCGAGCTGTTTTAAGCAGGCGTTCACTTCCACCATTTTGTGGATCAGTGTCCGACGGGTAATTTCGGTTGGGTGAGCCGTGAGGACCAGTTCCAGCGACAGCGATTCCACTGCTTTTTTGATGGTGTCTTCGCTCAGTTCCGGCTGGTTTTTCAGTTTACGCAGGGTGCGGGCGATCACTTCCGGATTGCTGGCAGCCTCGCCTTTCGGCGAAATGCTGTGGTATTGCTCGGCGGTGTTGGCCAGGTTCAGGAACTGACTAAACGCACGCGCAACGGGCAGCAGCTCGTCGTTCGACAAATTTTGTAAGGTGGTGAGTAACTCCTGGCGGTTAGCATCATTGCCAGCGCGTGAAGATTTGGACAACTTACGGATAGTTTCTACGCGTTCAAGAATGTGTTCTCCTAACGCATCCTTGATGGTTTCTCCCAGCACTTTGCCGAGCATACTGACATTACTACGCAATGCGGAATATTGTTCGTTCATATTACCCCAGACACCCATCTTATCGTTTGATAGCCCTGTATCCTTCACGTCGCATTGGCGCGAATATGCTCGGGCTTTGCTTTTCGTCGTCTTTTATAAAGCCACGTAAAAGCGGTGACGTCAAATGCTGCGAAATCGCTTCAGCAAACGAATAAATAGCAGGAATTTACGCCATTAAATTCACAACGTTTTAAATAAGCGTAACTTATGGGAATGTTAAAAAATCGCCATACATAACACCAAAGGTGTAGGTCGGATAAGATGCGCAAGCATCGCATCCGACATTATTGCGGCACTGGAGTTTGGCAACGGTGCCGGATGCGGCGCAAGCGCCTTATCCGGCCTACGGTTGGGCATCGTTTGAGTCACTGTAGGTCGGATAAGATGCGCAAGCATCGCATCCGACATTATTGCGGCACCGGAGTTTGGCAACGGTGCCGGATGCGGCGCGAGCGCCTTATCCGGTCTACGTTTTAATGCCAGCAAAAATGGTGAATCACCTGGGTAATCAATTCACGGGTGGGCTTGATAAAACGCGTCTCCAGATATTCATCAGGCTGATGGGCTTGATTGATTGAGCCCGGGCCTAGCACCAGCGTCGGGCATAGCGTCTGAATAAACGGTGCTTCAGTACAGTAGTTCACCACTTCGGTCTTTGCACCGAGCAATTTCTCAACCACTTCAACCAGTTGATGATTTGGCGGGCATTCATAGCCTGGGATCGGTGGGTGCAACTCTTCGACCGTTAGACGGCCCGGCCAGCGTTCGCTCACCGGAGCCAGCGCGTCGTTGAGTAGGCCATTAAGTTCATTAAGTGTCATGCCCGGCAGCGGACGAATATCCATATGCAACTCACAGCAGGCACAAATACGGTTAGATGCATCGCCGCCGTGAATATGCCCGAGGTTGAGCGTGGGGTATGGCACGGTAAACGCTTCGTAGTGATAACGTTCTTTCAGGTTATCGCGTAATTGCAAAATATGGCCGATGGCGTCGTGCATCAGTTCGATAGCGTTAACTCCGCGCGCCGGATCGCTGGAGTGGCCCGACTGACCCAGAATGCGAATGGCATTTGAGATGTGGCCTTTATGCGCGCGTACTGGTTGCAGCGACGTCGGTTCGCCAATGATGGCGCAATCCGGTCGCAGGGCGGTAGTTTCGGCAAAATAACGCGCTCCGGCCATACTGGTTTCTTCATCGGCAGTCGCCAGAATGTAGAGCGGTTTTTTCAGTTTCGTGACGTCGACATCGCGTAATGCATCGAGGATAAACGCAAAGAAGCCTTTCATGTCGGCGGTGCCTAAGCCGTAAAGCTTGCCGTCATGCTCCGTCAGCGTAAACGGATCGCGCGTCCAGCGACCGTCATCAAATGGCACCGTATCGGTATGCCCCGCCAGCAACAAGCCGCCAGCCCCCTGTCCGCAACTGGCCAGCATATTAAATTTGTTGCGAGTTCCTGGCACAGGCTGCACTTCCACATTGAAGCCCAAATCTTTAAACCAGTCCGCCAGCAGAGTGATTAAATCTGCATTGCTTTGATCGAGTGCCTCTTCCGTGGCGCTTATTGAAGGTGTGGCAATCAGAGCACGGTAAATCTCGATAAATGGCGGTAATTTGTTTTTCATTGTTGACACACCTCTGGTCATGATAGTATCAATATTCATGCAGTATTTATGAATAAAAATACACTAACGTTGAGCGTAATAAAACCCACCCGCCGTAAGGTGAATGTTTTACGTTTAACCTGGCAACCAGACATAAGAAGGTGAATAGCCCCGATGTTAAATACGCTGATTGTGGGTGCCAGCGGCTACGCTGGCGCAGAGCTAGTAACCTATGTAAATCGCCATCCGCATATGAACATAACCGCTTTGACTGTCTCAGCGCAAAGCAATGATGCGGGAAAGTTAATCTCCGATTTGCATCCGCAGCTCAAAGGCATCGTTGATCTGCCGTTGCAGCCGATGTCGGATATCAGCGAGTTTAGCCCAGGGGTGGATGTGGTGTTTCTCGCCACCGCCCATGAAGTTAGCCACGATTTAGCGCCGCAATTTCTTGAAGCGGGCTGTGTGGTGTTCGACCTTTCCGGCGCATTTCGCGTTAACGACGCCGCCTTCTATGAAAAATATTACGGCTTTACCCATCAATACCCAGCATTGCTTGAGCAGGCGGTCTATGGCCTGGCGGAGTGGTGTGGCAATAAATTAAAAGAAGCGAATTTGATTGCGGTGCCGGGCTGTTATCCGACGGCGGCACAGCTGGCGCTGAAACCGTTGATTGATGCCGATCTTCTTGACCTTAATCAGTGGCCGGTGATTAACGCCACCAGCGGCGTGAGCGGTGCAGGACGTAAGGCAGCGATTTCAAACAGCTTTTGTGAAGTTAGCCTGCAACCGTATGGCGTCTTTACTCATCGCCATCAACCAGAGATCGCCACACACCTCGGTGCTGACGTTATCTTCACCCCGCATCTGGGCAATTTCCCGCGCGGCATTCTCGAAACCATTACTTGCCGCCTGAAGCCTGGCGTGAACCAGGCGCAAGTCGCGCAAGCATTGCAGCAGGCGTATGCCCAAAAACCGTTGGTGCGGTTGTATGACAAAGGCGTTCCGGCACTAAAAAATGTCGTCGGGCTGCCGTTTTGCGATATCGGATTTGCCGTTCAGGGCGAGCATCTGATTATTGTGGCGACCGAAGATAACTTACTGAAAGGCGCGGCGGCACAGGCAATCCAGTGTGCCAATATTCGTTTCGGCTATGCCCAAACGCAGTCTCTTATTTAAGGGTGCAATGATGAATCCATTAATTATCAAGCTGGGCGGCGTACTGCTGGATAGCGAAGAGGCGCTGGAACGGCTGTTCAGCGCACTGGTGAAATATCGTGAGTCACATCAGCGTCCGCTGGTGATTGTTCACGGCGGCGGCTGCGTGGTGGATGAACTAATGAAAGGGCTGAACCTGCCGGTGAAAAAGAAAAATGGCCTGCGGGTGACGCCTGCGGATCAGATAGACATTATCACCGGAGCGCTGGCGGGAACGGCAAATAAAACCCTGCTGGCGTGGGCGAAGAAACATCAGATTGCAGCCGTAGGCTTGTTTCTTGGTGATGGCGACAGCGTAAAAGTGACCCAGCTTGATGAAGAGTTAGGCCATGTTGGACTGGCGCAGCCAGGTTCGCCTAAGCTTATCAATACGTTGCTGGAAAACGGTTATCTGCCGGTGGTCAGCTCCATTGGCGTAACGGACGAAGGACAACTGATGAACGTCAATGCCGACCAGGCGGCGACGGCGCTGGCGGCAACGCTGGGCGCAGATCTGATTTTGCTCTCCGACGTCAGCGGCATTCTCGACGGTAAAGGGCAACGCATTGCCGAAATGACCGCCGCGAAAGCAGAACAACTGATTGAGCAGGGCATTATTACCGACGGCATGATAGTGAAAGTGAACGCGGCGCTGGATGCTGCGCGCACGCTGGGCCGTCCGGTAGATATCGCCTCCTGGCGTCATGCGGAACAACTTCCGGCACTGTTTAACGGTATGCCGATGGGTACGCGGATTTTAGCTTAAGTTTTGTTGGCCGGAGGCGCAGCTTTCCGGCATTGAATTTCAACATAAGGAAACAGAGTTATGGCACTTTGGGGCGGGCGTTTTACCCAGGCAGCAGATCAACGGTTCAAACAATTCAACGACTCACTGCGCTTTGATTACCGTCTGGCGGAGCAGGATATTGTTGGCTCTGTGGCCTGGTCCAAAGCCCTGGTAACGGTCGGCGTGTTAACCGCAGAAGAGCAGGCGCAACTGGAAGAGGCGCTGAACGTGCTGCTGGAAGATGTTCGCGCCAGGCCACAACAAATCCTTGAAAGCGATGCCGAAGATATCCATAGCTGGGTGGAAGGCAAACTGATCGACAAAGTGGGCCAGTTAGGCAAAAAATTGCATACCGGGCGTAGCCGTAATGATCAGGTAGCGACAGACCTGAAACTGTGGTGCAAAGATACCGTTAGCGAGTTACTGACGGCTAACCGGCAGTTACAATCCGCTCTGGTCGAGACCGCACAAAACAATCAGGACGCGGTGATGCCAGGTTACACTCACCTGCAACGCGCCCAGCCGGTGACGTTCGCTCACTGGTGCCTGGCGTATGTTGAGATGCTGGCGCGTGATGAAAGCCGTTTGCAGGACGCGCTTAAGCGTCTGGATGTCAGCCCGTTAGGCTGTGGCGCACTGGCGGGAACGGCCTATGAAATCGACCGTGAACAGTTAGCCGGCTGGCTGGGTTTTGCTTCGGCGACACGTAACAGTCTCGACAGCGTTTCTGACCGTGATCATGTGCTGGAACTGCTTTCTGCTGCCGCTATCGGCATGGTGCATCTGTCGCGTTTTGCTGAAGATCTGATTTTCTTTAACACCGGCGAAGCGGGATTTGTGGAGCTTTCTGACCGCGTGACTTCAGGTTCATCATTAATGCCGCAGAAGAAAAATCCGGATGCGCTGGAGCTGATTCGCGGTAAATGCGGTCGTGTGCAGGGTGCGTTAACCGGCATGATGATGACGCTAAAAGGTTTGCCGCTGGCTTACAACAAAGATATGCAGGAAGACAAAGAAGGTCTGTTCGACGCGCTCGACACCTGGCTGGACTGCCTGCATATGGCGGCGCTGGTGCTGGACGGCATTCAGGTGAAACGTCCGCGTTGCCAGGAAGCGGCGCAGCAAGGTTACGCGAACGCCACTGAACTGGCGGATTACCTGGTGGCGAAAGGCGTACCGTTCCGCGAGGCGCACCATATCGTGGGTGAAGCGGTGGTGGAAGCCATTCGTCAGGGCAAACCGCTGGAAGATCTGCCACTCAGTGAGTTGCAGAAATTCAGCCACGTGATTGGCGAAGATGTCTATCCGATTCTGTCGCTACAATCGTGCCTCGACAAGCGTGCGGCAAAAGGCGGCGTCTCACCGCAGCAGGTGGCCCAGGCGATTGCTTTTGCAAGGGCGCGGTTGGGGTAAGAACATTTATATGTACAAATTTGAGCCTGGCTTATCGCCGGGCTTTTTTATGGCAAAAAAAAGCGGATCCTGGAGATCCGCAAAAGTTCACGTTGGCTTTAGTTATTCGAGTTGAGAAACTCTCGAAACGGGCAGTGACTTCAAGGGTTAAAAGAGGTGCCGCTCCGTTTCTGTGCGCAATTATCAGTCACAATGCTTGATAGGGATAATCGTTCGTTGCTATGCTACCTATCGCCATGAACTATCGTGGCGATGGAGGATGGATAATGAATATTCGTGATCTTGAGTACCTGGTGGCATTGGCTGAACACCGCCATTTTCGGCGTGCGGCAGACTCCTGCCACGTTAGCCAGCCGACGCTTAGCGGGCAAATTCGTAAGCTGGAAGATGAGCTGGGCGTGATGTTGCTGGAGCGGACCAGCCGTAAAGTGTTGTTCACCCAGGCGGGAATGCTGCTGGTGGATCAGGCGCGTACCGTGCTGCGCGAGGTGAAAGTCCTTAAAGAGATGGCAAGCCAGCAGGGGGAGACGATGTCCGGACCGCTGCATATTGGTTTGATTCCTACGGTTGGACCGTACCTGCTACCGCATATTATCCCGATGCTGCACCAGACCTTTCCGAAGCTGGAAATGTATCTGCATGAAGCGCAGACCCACCAGTTACTGGCGCAACTGGACAGTGGCAAACTCGACTGCGTGATCCTCGCGCTGGTGAAAGAGAGCGAAGCATTCATTGAAGTACCGTTGTTTGATGAACCCATGTTGTTGGCAGTCTATGAAGATCACCCGTGGTCTAATCGCGAATGCGTGCCGATGGCCGATCTGGCAGGGGAAAAACTGCTGATGCTGGAAGATGGTCACTGTCTGCGCGATCAGGCAATGGGCTTCTGCTTTGAAGCTGGAGCGGATGAAGATACACACTTCCGCGCGACCAGTCTGGAGACGCTGCGCAACATGGTGGCCGCAGGTAGCGGGATCACTTTATTGCCTGCGCTGGCTGTACCGCCAGAGCGCAAACGTGATGGCGTGGTTTATCTGCCGTGCATTAAGCCGGAACCACGCCGTACCATTGGTCTGGTTTATCGTCCAGGCTCACCGCTGCGCAGCCGCTATGAGCAGCTGGCAGAGGCCATCCGCGCAAAAATGGATGGCCATTTCGATAAAGCGTTAAAACAGGCGGTTTAAGCCGTTTAATGCCGCTACCCGATAGGCTTCCGCCATGGTCGGGTAGTTAAAGGTGGTGTTGACGAAGTACTCAATAGTGTTGCCGCCACCTTTCTGTTCCATAATCGCCTGACCGATATGAATAATTTCGGCAGCGCGCTCACCAAAGCAATGGATCCCCAGAATCTCTTTCGTTTCCCGATGGAACAAAATTTTCAGCGTACCCACGTTCATGCCAACGATTTGTGCACGTGCCAGATGTTTAAACTGGGCGCGGCCTACTTCATACGGTACTTTCATCGCGGTCAGCTGCTGTTCGGTTTTGCCCACAGAGCTGATTTCTGGGATGGTGTAAATACCGGTAGGGATATCTTCAATCAAGTGCGCGGTGGCTTCACCTTTTACCAGCGCCTGCGCGGCAATGCGCCCCTGGTCATAGGCCGCTGAAGCCAGGCTTGGATAACCAATCACGTCGCCCACCGCGTAAACGTGCGGCTGCGCGGTCTGATACATGCTGTTGACCTTCAGCTGTCCGCGACTGTCAGTTTCCAGCCCAATGTTCTGTAACGCCAGCGAATCGGTATTACCGGTGCGACCGTTGGCATAGAGCAGACAGTCGGCTTTCAGTTTTTTGCCCGACTTCAGATGCATGATCACACCGTCGTCACAGCCTTCGATCTTCTCGTACTCTTCGTTGTGACGAATCACTACGCCACTGTTCCAGAAGTGATAGGAGAGCGAATCTGACATCTCTTGATCGAGAAACGCCAACAGGCGATCGCGGGTATTGATCAGATCTACTTTTACATCCATACCGCGGAAGATCGACGCATATTCACAGCCGATCACTCCAGCACCGTAAATAAGTACATGGCGCGGTTCGTGGTGCATGCTAAGAATTGAGTCGCTGTCGTAAATGCGTGGATGGGTGAAATCGACGTCTGCTGGATGATAAGGGCGTGAGCCGCAGGCTATGACAAATTTTTCTGCGGTTAACGTTTCGACCGTGCCGTCCGGGCAGTCCAGCGCCAACGTATGCTCGTCAACAAAGCGAGCGTTCCCCTGCAATATTTCACAGTGATTACGTTCGTAAAATCCCTGACGCATGCGCGTTTGTTGATTAATCACGTTATCGGCATGGTTAAGGATATCGGCAAAAGAAGAGCGGAGCAGTCGGGAATGGTCGCTGTAAAGTGGGTTTTGATTGAATTCTATAATGCGGCTGACGGCGTGACGGAGGGCTTTCGACGGGATGGTTCCCCAGTGGGTGCAACCGCCGCCAACATTTTGATAACGCTCGATAACTGCGACGCGCGCACCTTGCTTAACAAGACCCATTGCAGCGCCTTCGCCGCCGGGGCCGGAACCTATTACTATGGCATCGTAATCGTAGGAATGTGGCATGGTAGGGCTTACCTGTTCTTATACATAAAAGCAACAGAATGGTAACATTTTATCGCGGGTAAGCCAATTGATCCCCGTCATTAATCTGGCTATAGCGTGAGCGGCCTTTGCTTTGTCTGCCTCCTTATTAACCCATTAATTCGCTATTAATTGCTTTTTCTTATGGCTGATAGTTTTATCTTGCCGAAGTGTGCTTTTTTGTTATTGTCTATGTTAAACATTCTTATAAAACAAATATATAAATATTTTATATTGATAAGTTATTTATATTTATACCATCAATAAAATCCGTTAATTAACCTGTTTATAAGTGAATAAAGGAATAGTCGATGATCGAACACTACATTCGTGGGTTTGAGGAAGAGTTGCGCGAGATCCGCCACCAAATCCACGAAAATCCGGAGTTGGGGCTACAAGAATTTAAAACCAGTGCTCTGGTTGCGGAAAAGCTGCGCCAGTGGGGCTATGAGGTTGAGCAAGGGCTGGCGACAACCGGCGTGGTAGCCACGTTAAAAGTGGGCGACGGAGAGAAAAGTATTGGCCTGCGGGCGGATATGGATGCGTTGCCGATTTATGAAAATAGTGGCAAGCCCTGGGCCAGTAAACATCCTGGTTTAATGCACGCCTGCGGGCATGACGGCCATACCACGATATTACTAGGAGCTGCACGTTATCTTGCCGAAACTCGTCGTTTTAACGGCACGTTACGTCTTATCTTCCAGCCCGCAGAAGAGATGATTAACGGCGGCGAGATTATGGTCAAAGAAGGTCTTTTTGACCACTTCCCCTGCGATGTCATTTTCGGGATGCACAACATGCCGGGCTTGCCGGTTGGCAAGTTTTTCTTCCAGCCAGGGGCGCTAATGGCGTCAATGGATCAGTTCCACATCACAGTTCGTGGCTGTGGAGGGCATGGCGCAATTCCTCACAAAGCCATCGATCCGGTGCTGGTCGCGGCACATATCACCACTGCATTACAAAGCATTGTGTCGCGCAATGTCGATCCGCTGGAAGCGGCGGTAATTACCGTTGGCAGCATTGTTGCGGGTGAGGCCGCTAACGTCATTCCTGACAGTGCTGAGATGAAAATCAGCGTCCGCTCTCTTAGCCGCGATACCCGACAACTTCTACTGACCCGTATTCCGGCTCTGGCGCAAGCCCAGGCTGTCAGCTTTGGCGCTACGGCTGAGGTTACGCATGTTAACGGTACGCCGGTATTAGTGAATGACGAGGAGATGGCGCGCTTCGCCTGGCAGGTGGCGTGTAAAACGTTTGGTGAAGATCGGGCCGAGTTTGGCATCAAGCCCCTGATGGGCAGTGAGGATTTCTCTTTCATGCTGGAAGCCCAGCCGAAAGGTGCTTTTTTGCTGTTCGGTAATGGCGATGTCGGGGAAGGTTCCTGCATGGTGCATAACCCGGGCTACGACTTCAACGATGCAAGTCTGGTCCCGGCATGTAGCTACTGGGGCGCACTGGTAGAAGCCTGGCTGCAATAAATAAAACAACACACAACAACACTTTCTGGCAAGGAACATGGAATGACGGCGATCGTAAATGGAAGCGTGATTGTGAAGAAAAAGCCCAGCGGTAAGCGGGTGATTTTTGCTTCGGCGTTTGGCAATGCGCTCGAATTTTTTGATTTTGGCGTTTACAACTTTTTTGTGGTCTATATCAGTACGCTTTTCTTCCCGCCCAGCGCTGATCACAATGTCGCGCTGTTACTGGCATTTGCAACGTTTGGCGTGAGTTTTTTTATGCGCCCGCTTGGTGGAATTATCGTCGGGGCCTGGGCCGATCGTTTCGGACGCAAACCCGCGATGGTGTTCACCATTGCCCTGATGAGCCTCGGCACGTTGATGATTGGCATTGCGCCGACCTATGCAACGGCGGGCTATTGGGGAACGGCGACGCTGGTACTGGCGCGTCTGATTCAGGGTGTTGCGGCAGGTGGTGAAGTCGGCGCCTCAATGTCTTTACTGGTTGAATCAGCTCCGGCAAATCGTCGCGGTTTTTACAGCAGTTGGTCGCTGGCGACCCAGGGGCTGGCAACGACCTTTGGTGGTGTTGTCGCTTTAGGTCTGAGCACTTGGCTACCGTTCGCCACAGGTTCAGAAACCGTAATGGCAGAATGGGGCTGGCGTGTGCCATTTTTTATTGGCGTGTTATTAGCACCGATCGGTTGCTGGTTGCGTCTGAGCCTGGAAAATGACGTACCTGAACCTGTACACAATAAAAAAGCTGCTGCCAGCGAAAGCGCGTTCTCTCTGCTCCTGCAACATAAAGCGACTATCATTAACGGCGTTCTACTCGCTATTGGTAGCACGGTAGCAACCTATATTTCCCTCTTTTACTATGGCACCTGGGCGGCGAAGTATCTGGCAATGCCTCAACACTATTCTCATGCAGCGATGTTACTGGCGGGGGTAATTACGTTTGTGGGCGCGCTGTTGGTGGGGATGCTATGTGATTCGGTCGGGCGTAAAAAACTGATTTTAATCTCTCGTGTGATGGTGCTGATCTGTAGCTGGCCTTCGTTCTGGCTGTTGGTGAATTACCCCAGTCCCGGCATGTTGCTGACGGTCGTTTTCGTGATGGTCAGCTTTACCACGCTTGGTGGGGTACCGGTAATGTTGCTGATTTCCGAACTGTTGCCGAAACGGATTCGGGCATTAGGCTTCGCGTTGGTTTATAGCATTGGCGTAGCAATCTTCGGCGGTTTTGCGCAATATTTCGCCACGCAATCCATCGTGTTGCTGGATAGCCTGACGGCTCCGGCGTGGTATCTGGGCGGGGGAACATTGCTGTCTATGCTGGCGTTGCTGTTTGTAAAAGAACCGGCTAAAGAGTTGCAGTAAATGTGTTTTATTGCGCTACCGTTCATTCACAACACTGGAGCAATCCAGTATGTTCATTCTCTGGTATAGTGCCAGCAGTACTTTTGGCAAGGATTCAGACATCGTGATGGGCGTAAGAGCGCAGCAAAAAGAAAAAACCCGACGTTCGCTGGTAGAGGCCGCATTTAGCCAATTAAGTGCTGAACGCAGCTTCGCCAGCCTGAGTTTACGTGAAGTGGCGCGTGAAGCGGGCATTGCTCCCACCTCTTTTTATCGGCATTTCCGCGACGTAGACGAACTGGGTCTGACCATGGTTGACGAGAGTGGTTTGATGCTGCGTCAGCTTATGCGCCAGGCGCGTCAGCGTATCGCTAAAGGCGGGAGTGTGATCCGTACCTCGGTATCCACATTTATGGAGTTCATCGGTAATAATCCTAACGCCTTCCGGTTATTATTGCGGGAACGCTCCGGCACCTCCGCCGCGTTTCGTGCCGCCGTTGCGCGTGAAATTCAGCACTTCATTGCGGAACTTGCGGACTATCTTGAACTCGAAAACCATATGCCTCGCGCGTTTACTGAAGCGCAAGCCGAAGCCATGGTGACGATTGTCTTCAGCGCGGGTGCCGAGGCGTTGGATGTCGGCGTCGAACAACGTCGGCAATTAGAAGAGCGACTGGTACTGCAACTGCGAATGATTTCGAAAGGGGCTTATTACTGGTATCGCCGTGAACAAGAGAAAACCGCAATTATTCCGGGAAATGTGAAGGACGAGTAATGAAACAAGCAAATCAAGATAGAGGTACGCTGCTGCTGGCGTTAGTTGCTGGCTTATCGATTAATGGTACTTTCGCAGCGCTGTTTAGCTCCATTGTGCCATTTTCTGTATTCCCGATTATTTCCCTGGTGCTGACGGTTTACTGCCTGCATCAACGTTATCTTAATCGCACTATGCCGGTCGGCTTGCCGGGTCTGGCTGCTGCCTGTTTTATTCTCGGCGTTCTGCTTTATAGCACTGTGGTTCGTGCGGAATATCCGGATATCGGTTCTAACTTCTTCCCGGCTGTGCTGTCCGTCATTATGGTGTTCTGGATTGGCGCGAAGATGCGTAACCGTAAGCAGGAAGTTGCTGAGTAATCGGAATCATGCCGGATGCTGGCGCATCCGGCATGGGTATTACTTCGCCGTCAGTAATACGCCGCACTCCATATGGTGCGTGTAGGGGAACTGATCAAATAGAGCCAGACGTTCAACCTTGTGCGTCTGGCTTAATGTTTCCAGATTCTTGCATAATGTTTCCGGATTGCAGGAGATATACAGAATACGCGGATACGCCTGCACCATTTTCTCGGTTTCACTGTCCAGACCGCTGCGCGGCGGGTCGACAAAAATGGTTTCGCACTGATAACTCTTTAAGTCGATCCCTTGCAGGCGGTTAAACTCGCGCACACCATTCATCGCCTGAGTAAATTCTTCTGCCGCCATACGAATAATTTGTACGTTATCAATATGGTTAGCTGCGATGTTGTATTGCGCAGCGGCGACCGACGGCTTGGCGATTTCGGTGGCTAATACCCGATCAAAATTACGCGCCAGCGCTAATGAAAAGTTACCGTTGCCGCAGTATAGCTCCAGTAAATCGCCTTTTGAGCCTTTGGTTACGTCCAGCGCCCATTCCAGCATCTGAATATTCATCGCCGCGTTTGGCTGGGTGAAACTGTTCTCCACCTGACGGTAGATCATCTCTTTTCCGGCGACCGGCAGACGCTCGTCGATGTAATCCTGATCCAGCGCGATTTTAGTTTTCGTTGCCCGACCAATCAGATGCACATTCAGATTCTGCGCTCGCAACGCATCGCGCAGGGCTTCCGCCTGCTGACGCCATTCGTCATCCAGCTTTTTATGGTACAGCAGGGAAACCACCGCCTGATTACTCAGCGTGGTGAGGTAATCAATCTGGAACAACTTGTGGCGCAGAACGGGATTATTACGCACACCCGCAATCATCGCCGTCATCAACTGGTTGATGAGTTCACTGGCGGCAGGGAAGCTATCCACGCGGATACGGCTTTTGGTTTGTTGATCGAAAATGATGTGGTACAGGTCATCGCCATCGTGCCAGATGCGGAACTCTGCACGCATCCGGTAATGGCTGACCGGCGAGCGAAACACTTCCGGAACCAGGTCAGAAAACGGTGCCATCATACTTTGCAAACGTACCACTTTTTCGGCTAACTGCGCTTCATACTGTTCTGTTGGAAGGTGTTCGGGGGTCATGATGTATCCTGAAAAATTAAAGTACGCGGCGATTGTAGGGATTGCTCATCAGATGTCCAGATCTTGATGAATTCCTATTTGTGAGCTACGTCTGGACAGTAAGTTGTTACAACCTGTAGCATCCACTTGCCGGTCCTGTGAGTTAATAGGGAATCCAGTGCGAATCTGGAGCTGACGCGCAGCGGTAAGGAAAGGTGCGATGATTGCGTTATGCGGACACTGCCATCCGGTGGGAAGTCATCATCTCTTTGTATCTTCAGATACCCCTCCAAGCCCGAAGACCTGCCGGCCAACGTCGCATCTGGTTCTCATCATCGCGTAATATTGATGAAACCTGCGGCATCCTTCATCTATTGTGGATGCTTTACAATGATTAAAAAAGCTTCGCTGCTGACGGCGTGTTCCGTCACAGCCTTTTCCGCTTGGGCACAGGATACCAGCCCGGATACTCTCGTCGTTACTGCTAACCGTTTTGAACAGCCGCGCAGCACTGTACTTGCACCAACCACCGTTGTGACGCGTCAGGATATCGACCGCTGGCAGTCGACCTCGGTTAATGATGTGCTGCGCCGTCTTCCGGGCGTCGATATCACCCAAAACGGCGGTTCAGGTCAGCTCTCATCTATTTTTATTCGCGGTACAAATGCCAGTCATGTGTTGGTGTTAATTGATGGCGTACGCCTGAATCTGGCGGGGGTGAGTGGTTCTGCCGACCTTAGCCAGTTCCCTATTGCGCTTGTCCAGCGTGTTGAATATATCCGTGGGCCACGCTCCGCCGTTTATGGTTCCGATGCAATAGGTGGGGTGGTGAATATCATCACGACGCGCGATGAACCTGGAACGGAAATTTCAGCGGGGTGGGGAAGCCATAGTTATCAGAACTACGATGTCTCTACGCAGCAACAACTGGGGGATAAGACACGGGTAACTCTGTTGGGCGATTACGCTTATACCCATGGTTATGATGTTGTCGCTTACGGCAATACAGGAATGCAAGCGCAGCCTGATAACGATGGTTTCTTAAGTAAAACGCTTTATGGTGCGCTGGAACATAATTTTACCGATGCCTGGAGCGGCTTTGTACGTGGCTATGGCTATGATAATCGGACCAATTATGACGCGTATTATTCTCCGGGTTCACCATTGGTCGATACCCGTAAACTCTATAGTCAAAGTTGGGACGCCGGGCTGCGCTATAACGGCGAACTGATTAAATCACAACTCATTACTAGCTATAGCCATAGCAAAGATTACAACTACGATCCGCATTATGGTCGTTATGATTCGTCGGCGACGCTCGATGAGATGAAGCAATACACCGTCCAGTGGGCAAACAATGTCATCGTTGGTCACGGTAGTATTGGCGCGGGTGTCGACTGGCAGAAACAGACTACGACGCCAGGTACAGGTTACGTTGAGGATGGATATGATCAACGTAATACCGGCATCTATCTGACCGGGCTGCAACAAGTCGGCGATTTTACCTTTGAAGGTGCAGCACGCAGCGACGATAACTCACAGTTTGGTCGTCATGGAACCTGGCAAACCAGCGTCGGATGGGAGTTCATCGAAGGTTATCGTTTTATCGCTTCTTATGGTACGTCCTACAAGGCACCTAATCTTGGGCAACTGTACGGATTCTACGGTAATCCGGATCTGGACCCTGAGAAAAGCAAACAGTGGGAAGGCGCGTTTGAAGGTTTAACAGCAGGAGTGAACTGGCGTATTTCCGGATATCGTAACGATGTTAGTGACTTAATCGATTATGACGACCATATCCTGAAATATTACAACGAAGGGAAAGCGCGGATTAAAGGTGTCGAGGCGACCGCCAATTTTGATACCGGACCACTGACGCATACTGTGAGTTACGATTATGTTGATGCCCGTAACGCGATTACTGACACGCCGTTGTTACGCCGTGCTAAACAGCAGGTGAAATACCAGCTCGACTGGCAGTTGTATGACTTCGACTGGGGTATTACTTATCAGTATTTAGGCACTCGCTATGATAAGGATTACTCATCTTATCCTTATCAAACCGTTAAAATGGGCGGTGTGAGCTTGTGGGATCTTGCGGTTGCATATCCGGTCACCTCTCACCTGACAGTTCGTGGTAAAATAGCCAACCTGTTCGACAAAGATTATGAGACAGTCTATGGCTACCAAACTGCAGGACGGGAATACACCTTGTCTGGCAGCTACACCTTCTGAACCACGTCCCACCGTGCTGGTGTTTGACTCCGGCGTCGGTGGGTTGTCGGTCTATGACGAGATCCGACATCTCTTACCGGATCTCCATTACATTTATGCTTTCGATAACGTCGCTTTCCCGTATGGCGAAAAAAGCGAAGAGTTTATTGTTGAGCGTGTGGTGGAAATTGTCACCGCAGTGCAAGAGCGTTATCCCCTTGCGCTGGCTGTGGTCGCTTGCAACACCGCCAGTACCGTCTCACTTCCTGCATTACGCGAAAAGTTTGCGTTCCCGGTTGTCGGTGTCGTTCCGGCAATTAAGCCAGCGGCACGCCTGACAGCTAATGGCATTGTCGGATTGCTGGCAACTCGTGGTACGGTAAAACGTTCTTATACCCACGAGCTAATTGCGCGTTTCGCTAATGAATGTCAGATAGAGATGCTGGGCTCGGCAGAAATGGTTGAGCTGGCTGAAGCGAAGCTGCATGGCGAAGAAATCTCTCTGGATGCGCTAAAACGTATCCTGCGCCCGTGGTTAAGAATGAAAGAGCCGCCAGATACCGTTGTTCTGGGTTGCACCCATTTTCCTCTACTACAAGAAGAACTGTTAAAGGTGCTGCCAGAGGGAACCCGGCTGGTGGATTCTGGCGCAGCGATTGCCCGCCGAACGGCCTGGCTGCTGGAACATGAAGCTCCTGAGGCAAAATCTGCCGATGCGAACATTGCCTTTTGCATGGACATGACGCCAGAAGCTGAACAGTTATTACCCGTTTTACAGCGTTACGGCTTCAAAACGCTCGAAAAACTGGCAGTTTCAGGCTGATTTGGTTGAATGTTGCGCATTCGGAAAATTATTTT